>DAOUUR010000403.1 GCA_030668045.1 bacterium | reverse complement strand
CCATCCCGTCTCAGCGAGTATGAAAGAATATCTTTCTCTACAGGAAAGGAGCAGTCCGGTAATGATGAGCAAAGGATTGAAAATTTGTGAATACTTACCGAACGACGTTATTCCAGTTACGCGAAAGTGTTTACTATTAACTAAAGGATCATTAATACCTTCGGTGATCAGCAATTGCCGATAACGTACATAGAGTAGTGTGACTCTAAAATCTGCCGCTAAGCACTTGGTAATGTTATATATTCGGTTTGCTGCACCCCAATAGGGTGGAAATATCTCAAATGGCGCTATGATAAGTATCTTGCCCACAGTCTGTCGCCTTAAAATCTATTGAACTGCCTTATCCAGCGCTTTAATATCATTATTGTCCTCATCAATTGTAGACAGAGCGCAGATCAATATACTGACAGTTACAATCCTTGGTCTCTCTATCTTTGAAAGGACAATTCTTGCAGAAGCTTAAGGTCTCAGGATTATCCCGTATTTGCCTTCGGGTCTCTGTTGCCCGTTTACTCCACCATGTACTGGCAAATGGCGAACCATCGGCAATGCTGCCAATTGGTTGCTGCGCGCTGCAGTCTTGATCGCAGGCGACAACAGTTCCGTCGGCAAAAATAGCGGGGAAAGTAAATGCCTTTTCGCATACAAAATCAGTACGACTGATACGTTTGTCGTTTGCATAGTCATACGCTCTGAACTTCTCGCCATCCGGTATAAGTTGACGATGTGCGTCTTCCGGGGCGTCTATAATGCTTAAGGTACGGATTACTATCTCATCAAACTGGTTCTCTGCGGCGAACTCAGGTACCTGCGGAAGTTCATGTTCATTGTGCTTCATCACTATATATCGAAATTGGAGGACTGGCAGCCGGGAGTTCTTCTGGCGTTTCATTTTGGCAAGTTGCCTTACTCCGGCCAACGCGGGAGCGAGCTTTGAACCCGTTCGGAACAGGTTATTTGTCTCATCTGTCAGGCCATCCAGACACACAAACAGGTAGGTTGGAGGATATTTGATTAGTGCCTGCTGAATTGTTTCATCGTCCAGATTCTGTCCATTGGTCGATAAGAATGTTGTCACCCCCCTGTTTTGAGTGATACGCAGGATATCAGCTAGTTGAGGATGTAGCAATGGTTCTCCCCATCCCCATAGGCTCATAGTTAAAAGATAAGGCCCCACCTCGTTCATCACACGGTCAAATAAGGCTGGATCTATGAATGCCGGCTGACGATTAAGACGACCACTCCCTGTAGGACAGACTAGGCATCTGAGATTACAATAATTCGTCAGTTCTACATGTATGTGAATGGGCCAGCTCCACGCTTGTGTTCGTCTGTATATTAGATTGGCACCGGACCTCAGCACATTGATTCGTTTTCCCAGTGGCATATTGGACGAGTGGACAGGCATAAGGTCATATGTGAAATCATATCTACCCCTAGCGAGGATGTTCCAGGACAGCTTGCCAGATTGCTTCAGGTAGTTTAGACGGTCAAGTGTTCTCATTGCGGTCTTACCTTATTAATCGCCAGCGTCAGTGCACTTCAAATACCATAATTATTCTCAAATACAGGTAATTTGTGTGTATTAGTTTGCTATAACATTCTATCGGAAACGCCTGTACTCGTATTTCGCAACTTTTTCACTGGAATCAGCTGGCCCAAAAGCAAAGCCCAGCATCTGTCCGCACAATTCTATTAATAGTCCTAGAAAAACTACGGGCAGAACAGTGATAAGAAAGTTGCAGGATTGTACTCGGCGAATATTTTTTTGTATCCGCCATAAGCGGACCCATGGAATCAAAGGAGAAGCGACAGTAAATAGTAGGCGGCGTGGCCAGGACCAGGAGTGTGCCCAGATAGCAGCAAACTGTCGTCCTATATGATACCGCAACGGAATCCAGGCTGACCATGACGTGAAATTAAGATGCGTTGTACAGGTTCTGGATTCAAGTGTCAGCCCGTGCCCTTCCGCCGTTAAATGACGGTGGAGCACGCTTTCCGTCTCCATCAACAGGTCAAGTTCGTTTCCAAACCTCAGTATAATATCTCTCTTGTAGCTGCTGTTGTGTCCGGGCAGGTGACGAACCGGCCCCGATGATACAGGATAGGTCCATTCACTATAGGCGTGGCAGAAGTCAGCCTGGCTAAGTATCGTTTCCGGATTGCCATTGCGCATGCTGGGGCCAACTGCTGCCCAGGATTGTTGGTGCGCATCAATCAATACCTCGGCCCAGTTAGCGTCGGGAAAAGCATGGTCTTCCGTTAGCGCCACTATAGGAGCGTGAGCTTGTCGTATTCCAGCAGAATACCCTGTACTAAAGTGTTTGTTGTCCTTAACTTCGATTATTTGCCAGCTATGAAAACACGATAGCTCAGATTCGTCGAGCTCAAGCTGCTGACGTGAGGGTGTAGCAAGAACGATCTCTATTTGGTCTGCCACCGTCTGGGCCTGTAAATGGCTCATTGTGCGTTGTACGCTCTCGTAGCTATCGGGAACAAACAGGATAGCGGATAAAGCTGGTGTTGAGTCAGGTTCGTCGTGTGACGTTTCCGCTACCTGCTCCTGTGGGGATTCATCATCAGGCATTACACCCTCCTGATTCTAACAGCGGACATACCAGTTCATAATACATGCATTCAGTTATTTATAATCGGTTAAAAAGTGTGGCTCGTACCATCTCCACCGGTAGGTATTCTACCACAATTACCTCAGCGCCAAGATCACCGAGGATCATGGAACAATACCTGCTCGGCCCGTATTTCGACAGGTCCAGGACTCTTATTCCTTCCATCGGGCCCATGTTTCACCACCTGCTTGAGATGTATGACAAAATGAGAGTCAACTAGGGTAGAGCAATAAAACTCAAGTTTATAAACCAAGTGTTTACGATTCACCTGCATCCTCTTGTGGGGAGGTCAACGCAGCGTATATCACT
>DAOUUR010000216.1 GCA_030668045.1 bacterium | reverse complement strand
TTTGATACTGTAGTCAAGACAAACCTTGTATTCCTTCCCCTTCGGATGCGGGATAACAAGTTTGCAGCTTCGAATCTTGAAGAGATGACACAGAAAGTGCAGCGTCTTACGCATCGGTTTGGCATTGGTATAAGGGCCAAAATAGATAGCACCATCATCGGAGAATCGGCGAACTATAAGCACGCGGGGAAACGTTTCGTTGGTAATCTTGATGTACGGAAAATGTTTGTCGTCCTTGAGATCAACATTGTAACGAGGTTTGTACTCGTGAACCAGATTGGCCTCAAGAATCAACGCCTCTACTTCGGTGGCGGTCACCATCAGGTCAAAATCAACCGCGCGAGAGAGCATACGTTCGGTCTTGGGATCATGACACGCCGAGGCCTGGACATAGGTGCGTACCCGATTTCGCAGATTCTTGGCCTTGCCGATATAGATGATCTTCTCTTTGCGATCTTTGAAGAGATAGACACCGGAGTCGGTCGGTAGGTTTTTTAATTTCAGCTTTATCTGTGGTGATTGCTTGATCATCGTCTCAGCAACTCATGGCGAAAGATCGATCCAACCGATCACTCCAACACGCGACGGGCACCAGTGTACCGCTTCGCCCAGTATGGCTCTTTTAGTCCAGAGATGATCACGCCTTTTGATGTGGAGGCGTGGGCGAATTCATTGTTCCCTACATATATCCCCACGTGAGAAACACGATCCCGCTCGGTACGGAAGAAAACCAGATCGCCAAAACGAAGATGCTTGCGATGAACATCGCGGCCCGCTTTGAACTGCTCTTTGACCGTACGCGGCAGTTGCATCCTGCAATAATTGGCAAAGATCTCACGAATGAAGAGCGAGCAATCGACACCTTTTTCATACTTTGATTTGCCCTTGTACGGTTTCCCCAGATACGACCGGATGACCGTCCCCAGTCGCAAATTCTGATTGGTTGTCAGATCATTTTTTTTCGCCTGCGTCGCTTCGGGGGGACGTTCGGCGCCACCTTGACGATATCGTGGATAGGGCGCACACCCAACCAACGCAACCAGCAGACCTATAGTGACCAATCGTATCAGCATCAGTTCAACCTTGGGTAAACCATAGCAAATCTTCTGGCGTAATATATTCGGGTCAAAATCACTAGAGCAACAACAAATGACAGGTACGCGGGGAAATGGTAGCCAGCAACAAGCGTCAAGAGCAGAATGGGAAGTTTGGCCGCCAGCAAGACCGGCTTGCCGGACGCCGTGAGGAATGTTCCCAGAGTCGTCACCAACGAGAATAGTGATACGTAGAAGAGGATGTCATACCCACACACCCAGGCGACCACGCCCGAGGCCGCCAGCAGTGTGACTGCAAGTAACCGCGAGGCTATCGGGTGCATCCACACGGCAATAGTGATACTGCCTTCGGCTCGGTCACCGTCACGGTCCGGAATTGTTGTGAGGACATGAACGGCAGCGACAGCAAAGAAAAAATAGAACGGTGTCCCCCAGCTTAGAAGTCCGCTGCTGTGTAGTGTGATCTCAGGCATCACAGTAAATGGCACCAGCCACCCAAACGCATAGGCGTTCGCCATCAAGCCGCCAACAGGTCGGTCTTTGAGTCGGAGTGGTGGAACTGAATAGAAATAGTTCAGACACATCGCCTGCACAAAGATGAAAAAAACTGTCAGCGAGAACGACAATGTCACGGCCAGCGCCGCAACAGTCAAAACTATACTAAAGATGCGGAGTTGTTTCTCCTTAAGATAACCCCTCTGGAGAAATCCCAGTTTTTGGTTCAGGCGGTCCGACTCGTGGTCATGAATCTGATTAACATAGTAGGCGGCGGCAGCCATCAGGCTCAGGCAGAGAAGCATCAAAAGATCGTTCCACTGAAACGATTCCCCACTCAACTTAAGATGATAATGCAGGCTGACAAGATATACGGACCAGAGGGGCAGATGCAACAGCGGGCGGGCGGCAAAAAAAAGGTCCAGGGCCTTCATAGGCGAAAAATCGTTACATAGTAATACATCACAGGAGCCGCAAAAAGAAGCGAGTCAAATCTGTCCAGTACGCCGCCATGACCGGGAATCACCGGCGAAGAATCTTTGATCCCCAGCGAACGTTTCCACATCGATTCAACCAGATCACCCAACTGTCCAAACACCGAGCAACAGATAGCCATCGAGATAAGATGAACTCTCGGCATATCGTGCAATCGCCAGACCGACATCAACAAACCAACCAACAGCGCGCCGACCAGTCCACCGAGAAATCCTTCTACCGTTTTGTTTGGAGATACCGCCGAAGCCAGTTTGTGCTTGCCGAGCCACTTGCCGATCCCCATCGCTGCGGTATCGCCAACCCAGAGAAGGCCGAACAAAAAGAGTAGCAGATCGCCGGGTAGATACGCACCGGTCGTGGAGTGTGATCCCAGCAGAAAAACAAACGGATACAGCAGACCGATATAGGCAACACCCCAGAATAGCCGAACATTTTTCTCAAAGAGCTGCGCTGGAGGGATACGTCCGGTGGCCAGAATCATCCCCGCTATCAGCATGAATGAGAGGATGACAACCAGCGGCTCAAACGGGATCGGTCCATCCCAGGACAGGCCAGGATAACGACTGGTGAGCAACAACCCGACCGTAACCAGCCCAAGCCAGAACAGAACCGAGACCGGCCGGAGACCTTCGTTGATCAGGAATTCAAGCGCGGCCCCGATAGCAAATAGAGAGATCATCCCAAAAAGCCACCACCCGCCCTGGTATGATATCCAGAGGATAGCCGGAATCGCAACTATGGCGACCGCTATGCGAGTGAGTAGGTTCCTGCTCATCTTGATTTCTTTGAATCAATCTTTCCGAATCTTCTATCGCGCTGCTGGTAATCAGCCACCGCCGCCAACAACTCGTTGCGGCCAAAATCCGGCCAAAGCGTGTCGATGATATATAGCTCGGTGTAGCTGGTCTGCCAGAGAAGAAAATTTGAGATACGCTTCTCGCCCGAAGTCCGGATCAAGAGATCGGGATCGGGCAGACCATAAGTGTAGAGAAATTCCGCGAAGCGTTCTTCGTTGATGTCCTTCACATCGAGCATACCCGCCTTGACTGAGTGCGCAATCGCCTTGACCGCATCGAGTATCTCTGTTCGCCCACCATAATTGAGGGCCAGATTGAGTACCAGCCCCCGGTTGTTGCGAGTTTTCTGGACAGCATCAGCCAGGACCCTTCGTCGGGCAATAGAAAGCCCGCTTATTCTGCCGGTGGTGATAAGTTTGACATCCTGTTTGATCAACTCGTCCAGTTCGCGGCGAGTAGTGCGCGACAACAGCGACATCAATGCAGCTACTTCGCTTCTGGGGCGTTTCCAGTTCTCCGACGAGAAGGCGTAAAGGGTGAGGTATTGGACCCCAAGTTCCATCGCCGTCTCGACTGTCAGCTTGACCGCCCGTACTCCAGCCTCATGTCCGGCCGTTCGCGGTTTATCTCGCATAGCAGCCCAACGACCGTTACCATCCATGATAATAGCCACATGTTTTGGAATCATTTTCGGTTGAGCCAGAATTGATTCCAGCAATTGATCATACTTATCGGCCATGAATCAATAGTAGGGATCGTTTCGTCCGCTGGCAAGTCCAAACGCATGGCTGGCGCATCCTCGGCAATTCTCACTCTTATCGACGGGAAACCACTGCGAAGCTACCGACTATACACTTTCAAACTGTCAATACGCGTCTCAATGCGATAGTGGTCGGTAGAAAAGACGCCGTACTTGGCCCCAATAATCCACGCCGAATCGGGATACACTCTGCCATTGACGGTAATCAAACGGAGTCCGCGGGAAAAACGTCGGTGATTCTCAACATTCGGATAACAGAGATAGATTCGCTCCAGCGTACAGCGGTCGCGGTCGAGTATCGCCAGCCCGGTGGGATTGGTGGTGTTGGTAGAGTCGGTGTCAAATCCAATCGCAATCTCGGCTCCTCCAGTATCGTTTGGAAAGAAATTGAAGAAATACGGCCCCTCAAAAATCGGGGGTATTGAAAGATCGACAAGGTTAAATTGGTCGGAGGTTTCTGCCTGGACTATTGAGGAGTCAAGCTGACCAAAACTGAAGTAGAAATCTGTCACCGAAGAATCGACTCGCTTCGGAGTCATCCCTGTCTCAAGTTTTATGTAGTAGGAGGCCACCCTAAACGAATACGCCGTACCGGCTTGCGCCGGGTCAGCCGAACGAAATGCCGATGCCGCCCGCTGAGTGTAGAAATCAAGTACCGGGTCGCCTGCATCATCCTGACTGGCAATAGGGCAAACCGCCAGAACACAGAGTACACAGACCCACCAGATACATAAATATGGATCTTTTCTATTTGACATAGTGTTAGATAATATACATTGTAAGAATGAGTTTGCCAACCGTTCGGCCGATCTGTCAGGAGAAATATCCGGCCACTTGAGGTACGCTGTTCGCTGGAATAGGGAAACATCGAAACAGGGAGACTTCATTGTGACAGTAAAAGAAATTCTGAAAGACTAGAATCGGAGCGTAGTGACAGTCGCTCAGACGGCCAGTGTCACCGCGGCAATGGGGACGCTCATCGAGAATCGGATTGGCTGTCTTCCGGTTTTAGATGAATCGGACCAGCTCGTTGGTATCCTCTCCGACAAAGATATCTTTCGCGCCGTCTATGAGCAGATTGACAGCTTCCAGCAATTGACGGTTAATGACCTGATGACCTCTGAGTTGATCGTGGGGCTGGTCGATGATGACATTAATTACATTGCCGGTCTGATGACTAAGAATCGAGTACGCCATATTCCTATTGTAACCAAGAATAAGTTGATCGGCGTGGTTTCGATTGGTGATGTCGTAAAGAATCAGATGGAAGACATGAAGATTGAGAACCGCTATCTCAAGCAGTACATTGATGGCGGGTACCCCGGGTAGTAAGCCCACACAGCTTGCTTGCCGATGCCAAGGTGTAGGGCACCTGTCAGTCCACAAAAGTTGGTTCTATTTGCTTGATTTTATCAATCAGTTCTTCATGTAATCCAATGTAATTAGAATCGATAGAATATATTTGTTCCTGAAGTCGATCTATCGCTACTAACCGCAATCTTTCAAGATGAGAGGTGGTTGTATCATTAGGATTCCAAAACACGTTATATTCTACGTAAGCTTCCCCTTGTGGTAGACAGTTTAAAAGTAGAGCTTTCTGGCGTATACTAAGTCAGGAGGATTTATGAAACGTTCGAGATTTA
>DAOUUR010000532.1 GCA_030668045.1 bacterium | reverse complement strand
ATCAGCTGCCGATGATACTTTCTTCGCATGGCACCGATATCCGTTTGATCTCCAAGTATATGGGGGTTGCGTATCGGTATCTTCGGAGTTTCTGTTACCGGCTGAAGCGATGGACGATGGTATCGAGTTTTCTGCGCGATGAGGTCGTCAGACTTGATCCGGCTCTGGAGCAAACTCTCACAGTTCTGCCTCTTCCGCATGACGAGACAGTTTTTTATCGGGATGACACAGTCTCTCGAAACAAGAACCTGATCGTTTCTGTGACTCGATTCACCGATCAGAAGCGGCCCGACTATCTGATAAAGGCGATGGCGTTGGTGGCCGAGCACAACGATTCCGCCCGGATGGAGATTTATGGAACCGGTCCGCGCGAACAGGAGATTCGGGGGTTAATCGCAAAGTTTGGACTTGAAAAGAAGGTCACGATCCACCCGCCGGTGAAACAGTCAGAACTGTGCGAAGCGTACAATCGAGCCGGGGTTGTGGTGTTGAACTCGTATAGGGAAGGATTCGGGCTGGCGTTATCCGAGGCGATGCTCTGCGGCGCATGTGTGGTCGGGACCGATTCCGGCGGCATACCTGATATAGTCAATCACGAGAAGACCGGTCTGCTGGTGCCACTCGACGATACCGATTCATTGGCAAAGGCGATTCTTCGACTTCAAGACGATGACTCTCTGCGTGACCGGTTGGCATCGGATGGCCACAGGTTCGCCACCGAGACTTATGCTTCCGGTCCGCTGGCGGCTGGCTACGCGGAAATAGTCCGGGCAGCGTGGCATAGCCACTCATAATTAAGTTTGATACAAGCAGATAGTCCGGTGCCACCTGAAAAGTGGCATGGCTACTCAAAATTGGTTGGTCGTGAGCATTACCAGAGTGCAGGCGCGGATGACTTCGATTCCGGCCTTTTCCAGTTTGTCGGCCAGGAGGTCGTTTTCGGAACCGGGATTAAAGATGACCCGGCGGGGGTTGAGTTTCAGGATATCATTGAGCTGGCCATCGGAAATATTCGGGTTGACATAGACGGTGAGAGTATCGACCGGTTCGTTAATCTCCAGAAGTGTCTTGACCCCATTGATGCCATCGACGGTATGTCCCGCCGGATGGACCGGTATGGCGGAATGACCGTGCTCTTTGAGCATCCGAACGGCTTTGAAAGAATATCGTTCTTCTTTGGGCGATGCACCCAGGACGGCGACATTTGAGTTGGCGGCGGCTCTCTCCACGACAGGTTCTCCTTGAGGATTCAGGTTGTCTGTAGGTTAGTATCGTCTTCTGGTACTGTCAACAATCATTAGAAGAAATGGTTCCACCGTAACGGTCACAAGTGACCGTGTGTCGGATCATACGACCGGGAAAATGCCGTTGGGGTCGAACTTGGCCTTAATCTTGCGGCTGTAGACAGCGTCGGGTGAATCATTGGCGTTGTCGAGACCGGCCAAAAGTGAATTTCGATCTATCGCTTTCATTTTCATCGAGACAAAATCGGGTTGACCGGATTCGGGCATGACCCGGAAGGTGGCGGTGATGATCATTCCCAAAAGCCCCCAGGAGCCAGCGTACAATTTGACAACATCGTATCCGGAGACCGATTTGAAACATACCGAACCGGGCGTGACGATCTCACCTTGGGGAGTGACCACTTCGGCCTGAATCAGGTACTTCTTGAGCGGCAGGTCGTGATCGTGAAGGTCGGCCGATAATCCACCGGCAATTGCGCCCCCGACCGAACCAACATACGGTAACGCCGCATGCGGCAGCCACAGGTTCTCGTTAGCAAGGTGGGAATTCAGTTCGTGCAGTGGATAGCCAGCGCCGAGTTTGACATAGAAGTCGTCCGCGGCGATCTCGACAAGCTGGTTGAGGCGGTCGGTACGGATAGATACGATGTCAGCGAACGGTTGGCCAATCGGGTCGATGATGTTTCCGAATCCGGTGATAAAGAGTTTCTGGCGGTGCTGGTTGGCCAGCCTGATCAGCGCTGCCGCTTCATCGACCGATTCCGGGTGGAAGGTGGGGATAGCTTTCTGAAAGGTGAGGCGATCATCAGGGAACTCAGCCCTGATCGCGGCAATGAATTTTTCGGTGGCAGACATGCGGGGAAGATATCGCCACCGCGCACCGGTGTCAACAGTGGTAT
>DAOUUR010000268.1 GCA_030668045.1 bacterium | reverse complement strand
GGACAGGTCCATAAACATACATTGCCTTACCTCCTTATACCGTTTCCTTTCGCAGCCAAAGTTGCTTACTCACCACAGGTACATCACCCAGTAGACGGCCATACCGACAGTCAACCCAATTACCACGTTTATCAACTTAACAAAAAGAAACTGTCTCCGCGAGTGTGCAAGCAATGGCAACATGCCGTGACCATCCTGTACGATTGAGTTGGTCAAAATGACGACAAACGGAATAATCCCCTGAGCATAAAACGTCGAGAATACTAGATGAGGGCCGGATTCCGGAATGATCCCTACCAGGGCTGCGATCATGATCATTGATAGAGTGCTGCTCTGGATTATTTCTGTCAAATGCAGATAATCAATCACCAGCATGGTGATCAGCAGGGCACCAAAAGTCCAAAGAAAAATGGGGTGTATATGCTTTAAGGCTATGTGTCGCCAAAGGTGTTCCTGAAGAAAATGCTCAGAGACCGTGCCAACAATAAACAATCCAACCAGACCGGTCAATAGCAGTGTGAAACGTATCCAATTCCAAATTTCCGGTCCGACAGCACCTGATATAACTCCAAAGAGAAAAAGCGATAAAACACCGAGTAGGACGCCACGTGCCAAGGAAAGCTCCCGGAGTTGTCGGACAATGTCCCACCCAGGGAAGCACTCACATGACTCCGGGCTGTGTATCTCAAGTTTCTGGCAGGTATGCATTCTATTTACGATTCTGTTTCCAGCGAGTGCATCAGTCAACCATCCAGCAATCAATCCGATTACAATGAGGGCGCCCATCAATAACAGAGCTTTTTCGGGGAACATGGCGAGCATCACGAATGCCTCATCACCACTGGTGGCAATCATCGCGGCAACCAAAGCTCCAAATGGAAGAACACCATGCGAATACATCGCAACCACCGCAAAGGCCCCGAGACATCCGGGGGTTGCCCCAAGAATAACCGCAACCAGGTACTGCGTCAATCTGCTACCGGCAAGACCGTTCTGCCACGAGCCTTGTGTCAGTACGTTGACGTACTCGATTACCAGCATCATGATCCCGACAAAACCGGTAATGAACAAAGCATCGTATGCCAAATCAGCTATCATAGTATCCTCAGCTTGGGTAGAACCCTTTAGCTTTTTTGCCTCTTCTATCTTTCCGTTCCGGCAGAACCTCGCCCCGGCGAGCCGATGGCACTTCGGGTTCTGCCCTACGAGACTTCGGATTCTGCCCTACGAGCCTAAAAGTGACAAGCCACACTAAACAGTGGCGAGCCACCCACCTTACTTCTTCCCTGAACCCGCGGCAGCGGTACTGTCAGCCACCGTTTCGATAAAGTGCAGCCACACCGTTTCTATGCTGTCGACCGATATCTCAAACGTGCGTTCAACAGCCCGGTCAAACGGGTCGGTAGCAGTGTAAAGCTGTTTGAATTTATCCATGCCATACGCATAAATCACAAAGTCTACAAACGAAGCTGACAGCGATGACTGATGCCGCTCAGCGTATACATCGACCGTCGTATCGACCGCCATTTCTACCAATGGCACAAAACCGGTATCGGCAAACTCCGGATCGTGAAGAAACATGTGGGTTATTTCATGATAGTTGTTGCCGGAGTAATCCAGCAACGCCCGTAAACCCTCCCGGAGGAACCGGTGGGTCGGCTCGGTGCTGCTCCACCGTGGCAAGAGGCAATCCAGAAGAGATACACCATAAAAATTGGGATACCAAAAATGTATCGTATCACTATGTACGAACGGAAACACATGACCGGTCATCGTATGAGCTTTGACATAATGGTCGTAGAAATATATTGTCAGCGTATCGGTGGGGACCGCAATGCCAAGGAAACTGCAATCAGACCGCACCCCAAAGTCATACCCCGCCGCCATTCCGGGAATGTTCTCGGCAAAGCGATGGTCCGGCGGATAGACAATACGGATATTCTTGAAACTGTAGCTCACCCAGTCTTTGTATTTGAGGGGATCAACCCGTTTGGCGACGGTATCGATGGCACCGGAAGAAGGCGATGCGGTGTCGGTCGTCTCGGGAGCATTATCACTGCACCCTGCAAACCAAAGGGTGGCTATCGCACAGAATGCGAAAAACAGGAAACCGCATCTTCTCAATATCAAATCAAACAATCCTCATTGTATCTCTCCTGTACCGCACATAAAACCGGCCTGCAGGCTTTAACGCTTTACCAGATGGCAATATACCATTTACAATCTAAAGTGTCAAACGGGATAAATAGTTATCATTTCACGATCCGCTTGACTTTGGCGACCACTTTTGCGATCTTGGTAAAAAGACTAATGCAGTCGTGTTTTGGGGGTCAATGTTCACATAAATCCGCAGCGCGGAAGGTTCCGGCGCGAGGCGACAAGCTTGAGTGAGTAACACTGATGACTGGTTTTGCACCAAAATTCCCGGCCCCTGAATTCAAAGAACAGATTATTGCTATTGTCGGAGGTTACGGTAGCGGTAAGTCGGAGGTGGCGGTCAATTTGAGCCATCTGCTGGTACAGTCGCAGCCTGAACCGGTGGCAATCGCTGATCTTGATATCGTGAATCCGTACTTTCGATCCCGCGAAGCCGCTTCTCAACTCGACAAACTCGGCATCAGATCAATTGTCCCCGAAGGCAGCCTCCACTATGCGGACCTGCCGATCATCCTGCCGCAAATCAGGGGCGCTATCGAAAACCGTGACGGCAAAGTTGTGCTCGATGTGGGTGGTGATAATGTCGGCGCGCGGGTGCTTTCATCACTGTACGATGCGTTCGAGAAAGGCGGTTATGAAATGCTGTTGGTAATTAACACCAACCGCCCGTTTACATCGGATGTCACTGGATGTATGAAGATGCTGAGTGACATAGAAAAATCTTCGCGATTGAAGTTCACCGGTATAATATCGAACACACACCTGATGGAATACACCACGCCCGACACGATTATGGACGGCTATAGGTTGACGCAGGAAGTTGCTACTAAAACTAAATTACCGATTGTGTTTCTCTCTGCAATGAGCGAAATTGTGAATTGTGTCGAGCCGGGCCTGATTGATGTTCCGGTTTTGCTGCTTGATCGATACCTGTTGAAACCGTGGGAGAGAAGCTGAACTTGTTAATGAGGACTGGTAATGCCCGGAATCAAGGTTGACAAGAACCACTGCAAAGGATGCGAAACGTGTGTCAAGGTCTGCCCTCAGCAGATTCTGACCATGTCCAAGGATATAACCGTACGCGGCTACTTCTACGCACTGATGGCGGATCCATCGCGATGTATTGGCTGCCGTATCTGCGCAATTTCCTGTCCCGATTCGGCTATCGACGTTGTGACCAATGGCACCGTCTTCGAATTGTTCCCTTACTGACCACCCGAGGCAATAGGAAAAGATAATGGCCAAAATTCTAATGAAAGGTAACGAGGCAATAGCCGAAGCTGCGATCAAAGCCGGCTGTGTCAATTACTTCTGTTATCCGATCACGCCACAAAACGAAGTGGGCGAGTACATGGCCCGTCGTCTGCAGGAGGTTGGCGGTGTTTTCCTGCAGGGTGAGAGTGAGGTCGCCGTCGGTAACATGCTTTTCGGCGCAGCTTCCACCGGCCAGAGGGTGTTCACCACCTCTTCCAGCCCCGGGATATCATTGATGCAGGAGTCGATCTCGTACATGGCAGGAGCACACCTGCCGGTAGTGATTGTCAACATCATGCGAGGCGGTCCCGGCCTGGGCGGTATCCTTCCGGCCCAGTCGGATTATTTCCAGGCAACCAAGGGCGGCGGTCATGGCGATTACCGTCTTCTGGTTCTGGCCCCTTCGACAATTCAGGAGGCGGTTGACCTGATGATGCTTTCGTTCCATCTGGCGGAGAAGTATCGCAATCCGGTAATGATAATCGGCGATGGCATGATCGGTCAGATGATGGAGCCGGTCGAATTCCCTGAACACCACGAAGAACCGGAGTTGCCATCAAACGATAGCTGGGCAATCACCGGAGCCAAAGGTCGCGAGCCACGAGTTATAAAGTCGCTCTATCTGGACCCGAAACTTCTCGATGATAATAGCTGGAGTCTGCATGACAAGTACGATTTAATGAAGCGCGACGAAGTACGCTTTGAATCATACCGGATCAAACCAACAAATAAGATTCTCATAGTATCGTACGGCACGATGGCACGTATCTGCCAGACAGCGATTGACGAGTTGGAGAAAGATGGTGTCTC
>DAOUUR010000003.1 GCA_030668045.1 bacterium | reverse complement strand
GCTGATTCCAATCGAGCAGGTTCGGATCGTTACCGGTCAATCGATGCGTGACTTCATTCTCAACAACATAGACTATCTAAACGAAGTCCATCTGTTGGGCGAGCCGGTCGGACGAAACACTTGCGTTGCCATTGGTCTGGCAGCTGTACATCTGCAAAAGACTGATCCTGATGCTGTCATGGTGGTGCTCTCGGCTGATCACATAATTCGACCGCCGGAGCGACTTCTCGAAATCCTTCGTACCGGTATCAGTATCGCTTCGGAAAGTGATTCTCTGATCACAATCGGGATCGTACCAACTCGCCCCGAAACAGGGTACGGCTATATCAAAACTGGCGAGTCGTATGAAGCCTGTGATGCCGGGAACGTTTTCTATGTTTCGGCCTTTACCGAGAAACCCAAGGCAGTGGTCGCCAATCAATACTACTACAGTGGGAACTACCTCTGGAACAGTGGCATGTTCCTATGGTCGGCCCGATCAATTCTGGCGGCGATCTCCAAGTGTCAACCAGAGCTGGGACAATTGTTCGAGAAGTATAGCGAGTCAATCGGTACTGATCATGAGCTTGAGGCTCGCCGGCAACTCTATGAAGATGCCCCGCCGATCTCCATTGACATTGCGGTTTTGGAGAATGCGAAAAATGTCCTGACGATGAAGGCCGATATTGTGTGGGACGATATCGGCGGGTGGAACGCTCTGTCGCGTTACTGTGAGGTGGATCAGGACAATAACGTTCTCATTGGCGACGCTCTGGCCCTTGATACGTATGAAACAACTGTGTATAACAACAGCGACGGACTGGTGGCCTGTCTTGGTGTGGCCGATCTGGTCGTTGTTCGATGCGGCGATGTTGTCCTTGTCTCTCACAAGACCAAAGTGGATGAATTAAAAAAGGTCATCAACAAACTCGGGGAAGATGAAAAAACACGTAACTATCTATAGTCTCATTGCGTGCGTACTGACGTTGATTCTGTCAAGTGGCTGTCAGCAATCAAAGCGCGTTATCGGTGAAGAGACGACTACAGGCGAGGAATCGGTGACGACGCAAGAACGGTTCGATCCCCTTGATCTTCCGATTGACCAGAAAGTGGTTCCGAAAGAACATCCGCACTCGGGTGCAATCTCCGGGAAAGTCGTATTTGTCGAGACTGATACGACAGCAGGTGATGAGTTGTCCGACAGTCTGTCGATTGTTGATGTCCCCGATCAAATAGACTCGGTGTACAACCAGGCCTATCGAATCCAGTTGCTCACGACCAAAGTGTTTGGTGAATCGCGAAAAGCCAGAGAGATTGCAGAAGAGATTTTTGACCGACCGGTAGTGGTTGACTACGAGGTGCCATATTTTAAAGTGCGCGCAGGCAACTTTGTTGATCGTGACGAGGCCGAGGAATATGCCCTCAGGGCCAAGGCGGCCGGCTACACTAATGCCTGGGTTGTAATGGTTAGTCTCAACGTTAAGAAAACAACTCCTCTGTACGAGGATGACCTTCCGTTTATTGAACTTGAAGATAGTATCTTTTATGACAAAGACATCCAGTCTGATGACGAGAGTTCAGACCCTCAGGGTTGATCCGGCTGGCTCCCCCGACGAAGTTGTGTGCCGGGCGGTGTCGATCCTGCGAGACGGTGGTCTGGTAGTTGCACCCACTGAGACCCGCTACGGCCTGCTGGCGCGTGCTGATCGTACCGATGTTCTCAACAGACTGCTTGAGACCAAACGACGCGCGCCGGATCGAGCTATCTCTGTGTTTGTGCCAACGGTTGCAGATATTGATTCGTACGCCGTGATGACGCCAATCGCAACAAAGCTGGCAGCATCTTTTCTTCCCGGCCCTCTTACTCTGGTGCTTGAGGCGACAGGTCCAGAACAACCACCGTTGGTGGTCAACGGAAAGATCGGCATACGGGTATCCTCGGCAACGATTGTGAATTTGATCGTCACGAGACTGGGCCTTCCCGTTTCGGCTACATCGGCCAATCTCAGCGGAGAAGGTGGCGCCGATTCAATCAACGGTATCATCGATTCACTGGCCGAGGAGATAGACCTTTGTATTGATTGTGGACCATTGAAAGGCGAACCTTCAACCGTAGTCGATGCCAGCGGAGTGGTGCCTCAAATTCTGCGGTCGGGTTCGATTACCGAAACTGAAATCTTGGCTGTCGTAACCGGGAGCGCTATATGAGTGACAAGTTTGTAGTCATGTTTGTTTGTACCGGTAATACGTGTCGTTCTCCGATGGCCGAAGCTGCCCTGCGAATGCTTCTTGAAAAAGAGCGACCGGGGATGGCCGAAGTGATCTCTTCGGGGACCGCCGGTGCGATTGGATATCCGGCCACGAAGTTTGCCGCCGAGGCGGCCAGGATTTGGGACTGTGATCTTTCGGACCATGAGTCTCAGCCCTTGACCGAGGAGTTGATCGATCGATCCGATCTTATCCTTGCCCTGGCACCGGCGCACCTTAAGGCGACCATTCAAATTAAGCCTGAAGCCGAACCCCGAACATTTCTGTTTAAGAATTTTCCCGACCGGCGACCCGATGGCGAAGCGGTAGAGGACCCCATCGGTCAGCCGCTCGATATGTACAACCGGACTTTTCTGGAAATTGGCGAATACCTGGGCAAATTCCTGTCTGAGATTGTAAAAAGAATTGATGAGAAAACCAATGCCGGATAAGAGTCTTTTCCAGAAGCTCCTGCTGAGCATAGTTGTAGGTGTCGGGTTACTGCCGATATTCTATTTCGTGTCGGTTGAGGTCGGGATTGCTGAGGCGGCATTGCCGGCTGAGACCGAGACAGCTGATTCCGACGGTGTCATTGGTCGGTATGTCGAGAACGTCGCTTTCGGAATCGAGGAGAAACTGTCGTTCGACATCAATTACGGTTTTATTAACGCTGGTACGGCTACACTGGAAGTAGAAAACCTGGTTGAGTATGAAAACCGGCCGTGCTATCAAATCGTTTCGCGAGCCAATTCAAACAATTTCTTTTCAACCTTCTACAAAGTGGATGATCGAGTTGAATCGCTGATGGATGCTATCGGTATGTTCAGTTGGAGATTTGAGAAAAAGCTGAACGAGGGTAGTTATCGCTCGCATCGGACATACACTTTTGATCAGCGAAATCAGGTAGTACATTACAAGAGCGACACCATTTCCGTGGCCGAGTATGTGCAGGACGCGCTCTCGGTTCTCTACTATATCCGCACCCAGGACCTGAAAGTTGGTGACACTCTCTACGTGGATAACTTCACCGACGGCAAACACTACCCCCTGAAAGTTGTTGTCCACAAGCGAGAGACCATGACGGTGGAGGCTGGTACTTTTGACTGTCTGTTGGTGGAACCAATGACGCGGTCGGTGGGATTGTTCAAGCAGTCGGGGAAGCTGAAGGTGTGGGTTACCGATGATCGTCTGAAGATGCCTGTCCTGATGAAATCGAAGGTTGTGGTCGGTTCGATCTCCGCGGAACTTACCGACTATCAACTAGGGGAATTGGAAGCTTTCTAAAATGGCCAGCAGGAAAACCCCGGAAGCCGTCGATCTCAATCGGGTTCAGCGATACTCTCGAAAAAAACGTTCTACCCGAACAAAAATCGGCCAGTTCGGCAAGCCGTTGAATCACTCCGAGGGAAACCAACTTCTTGATTCCCTACCCGACTTCCTCAAGGCCCGAGATCTTAACGAATTTATTGACCGGGTTGTGGCGGCGCGGAAAAAGGATCGACCTTTTCATTTGCTCCTCGGTGCTCACACCATCAAGGTTGGACTGACGCCGATAATCATTGACCTTATGAAACGCGACATTGTGACAGGCCTCTCGCTGAATTCAGCCGGGCTGATACATGATCTCGAACTGGCTTTTGATGGTGAGACTTCCGAGGATGTTCAGGCCGGTTTGAGTGATGGTTCTTTTGGGATGGTTACCGAAACGGCCCAGCTATTTGCCTCGGTGTGTACTCTTGCCGGAGAGAAAGGTCTGGGTCTGGGCAAGGCAGGGGGAGCTTTTATCAACAAGAAAAAGGCTCGCTACGGTCGTCACTCTCTGTTGGCCGCTGCTGAGAAGTTAGGGTTACCGGTGACGGTGCATCTGGCGGTCGGGACTGATACAGTTGCCCAACATCCGGAATTTGAAGCAGGTGTTGCGGCGGAAGCATCACATCTTGATTTTCGCATACTCGCAGCTATTTGCTCGCAGATTGATTCGGGTGGAGTGGTGGCTAATATTGGTTCGGCTGTCATCCTGCCGGAGGTTTTTCTCAAAGCCCTGACGGTCGCCCGCAACCTGAGTCGCCGGAAAAGCCGATTGACAACGGCCAATTTTGATATGATTATGCATTACCGCCCGATGGTCAATGTTGTGACGCGGCCGACACTTAATGCCGGTCGCGGGTACAATTTTATCGGCCATCACGAGATAATGTTCCCGCTACTTGCCTGGGGACTAAAACGAGCATGGAAAAAACAACGTTGATACGGAGAGAATATGGCCAAGCTGGTTGAATGTGTTCCCAATTTTTCGGAAGGTCGTCGTCCTGAGGTAATCGATGCTATCTGCAGTGCGATTACTTCGGTTGAGGGTGTGGTATTACTGGACAAGGAGATGGATCAGGATCATAACCGCGCTGTCGTTACGTTTGTCTGTCATCCGGCCAATGCGGTTGAGGCGGCATTTCGTGGCTATCAGAAGGCTGCCGAACTGATCGATATGACCACCCATCAGGGTGAGCATCCCCGCATGGGTGCTTGCGACGTCTGTCCGTTTATTCCAATTTCCGAAGTGACAATTGAGGATGCCGTCGAGTTGGCCAACAAGTTAGGGCGTCGGGTTGGTGAGGAGCTACAAATTCCGGTGTTCCTTTACGAAGATGCTCGTACCAAACCAAGTCGCAAGAATCTCGCCAACGTGCGGCAGGGAGAGTACGAGGGAATGCGCGATTCGATTGAGAACGATCCGGCGCGCAAACCTGATTATGGACCAGCGAAAATGAATCTCAAGGCGGGCTGCACGGCTATCGGCGTACGTTTTCCACTGGTGGCGTTCAATGTCTATCTTGGTACCAACCAGAAATGGGTTGCCGATCGTGTTGCCGATGCCGTCCGTAGCCTGAAAGGTGGTTACCGTTTTGTTAAGGCGCTCGGGTTTGAAATCAAGGAGCGCAATCAGGTTCAGATATCGATGAACCTGGTCAACTACACCAAGACACCTGTTTTCCGCGTATTTGAAACGATCAAATCAGAAGCCGCCCGGTACGGCGTGAATGTTACTTCCTCTGAAATAATCGGTCTTCTTCCCAACGATGCTGTCCTTGATGTTGCCGATTTTTATCTACGTCTCGAAAATTTCTCCAAAGCTCAGGTGCTCGAAGAGAAACTCAAAGAAGCTGGCGCTCAGATTGGGGGAGAGGTTGAATCGTTCTATGATTCGGTGGCGTCATCATCTCCGGCTCCCGGTGGTGGCTCGGTGGCGGCAGCGGCGGGAGCTCTTTCGGCGGCGTTGGCTGCGATGGTTGCCCGTCTGACAGTGAGCAAAAAGCAGTATGCAGCGGTCAAGGATGAGTTGTCCACGGTGCGCGATTCAGCCGATGGTCTCAAGGACGAACTGGTCGAATTAGTGACGACCGATGAAGAAGCTTTCAACAAAGTGATGGAAGCGTTCAAGCTGCCAAAGAGTACCGATGAAGAGTCGGTGGCCAGAGACAAAGCGGTCGAAGATGCCAACAAAGAGGCGGCTACTGTTCCGCTGACCGTCATGAAAAAATCGCTTGAGGCTCTCAAGGCGGCTCTGCCTGTTGCTGAGAAAGGCAACAAAAACTCGATTACCGATGCTGGCGTAGCGGGACTGATGGGCATGGCGGCGATTGAGGGTGCCGGTTATAATGTCCGGATCAATCTGCAGGGAATCGAAGACAAGGCGTTTGTCAAGACCACTAACGAGGAAGCTGCTGCTATTATCAAAGAAGGTGAAAAAGTGGCGACTAAGATTCGACAACGAGTGGAAAGCCTACTCTAAATGGTCGCCTATGTGGACCTGCATCTGCACACTTCCTGCTCCGATGGTGTTTGTACTCCGGCCGAAGTGCTGGAAGAAGTGCGCTACAGGAAGCTTGCGGCTTTTGCGATAACGGACCACGACAGTTTTGAAGGCTACAGGGTTGCTCGGGAATTGGTAGCTGATAGTGACCCCGAACTTATCTCCGGGATTGAGTTGTCTGTGTCTGGTGAAGTAGCCGATGTTCACATCCTGGCCTACTTAGTTGACGTTGACAATCCGGAGATGAATCGAGCGATCAAAGATTTTCAAACAAATCGGAACCAACGCGGACATCAGATGGTTGAAAAGCTGAATGCGCTCGGGTTTGACATTACCTACGACGATGTACTTGAGTGTGCCGGCGATGCTGCCATTGGTCGCCCCCATGTAGCCAAGGCTATGGAAAAAAAGAAGAACGTGAAAACATACGAAGAGGCTTTCGCCCGATTTCTCGGAACTGGTAAGCCGGCGTACGTACCCAAGGTGAATTTGGTGGCGGAGGAAGCTATTGCGATCATTCATGGTGCCGGTGGTGCCGCTATTTTGGCCCATCCAATGATCGATGAGGCATACAAACTGATCGACAAACTGAAAGCGATGGGTCTCGATGGTGTCGAAGCGTGGCATCCGTCGCATCGGCAAGCCGACTGTGACAGATTCAGGAACCAAGCCCGAGAGCAAGGGCTGCTGGTAACAGGCGGGTCGGATTTCCACGGTATTGTGGAACGTCACGGAATAGTCGGCTCTCAGAAAGTTCCATACGATACAGTCGTACAATTGAAAAAACACTGCCAAGAGAAAAGGAATCAACTTTGAAAAGCAAGCTCCTTATGATCGCCGCTGCGATCCTGATGATAACGGCTACCGTGCAGGCGGAACAACTCTCTATAGAGAAGCAACGGGAGATTATAGATGCTTTTCGGTATGTAACCGGACACGGTGGTGATATTCAATCACTGTCACTATCGGATGACATCTCCATTGATCGCAGCCGACCCCTCAAATGCGGAACCCCTGCCATCACTGATTTCGTTCTTAATTATCGCAATTTTGATAAAGACCTGCTCTCAAGTTATGCGCTTGATACGACTATTGACCGGCCCGACTTGCCCGACTCGCTAATGTCGCCATCGGGACTGTTCATGGTGCACTATACAACGACTGGTTCGGATTCTGTCTACCAGTCGAGCGTTGTCAATGGCAGTGGCGTCCCGGTTTTTATTGTCAGCGTTGCCAATATTCTTGATTCCGTTTACTACTATTGTGTTGATACTCTTGGTTTCCCTGCTCCCCCGAGCGACTGGTTCTATCCCAAAGGGGGAGGCCCGCAATTCGATGTCTATATCCGTGATCTGCAGGGATCGGTTTTTGGACAGACCTGGCTTGACTCAATGGGTTTCGAGGGACCCGGCTCCACGCGGGCGACCGCCTTCCTGGAACTGGATAATGACTACCGGGAGATTTATATCTACAGCGACCGGCCACTCGATGCAGTCCGTGTGACGGCCGCACACGAGTTTGTCCACGCCGTGCAGTTTGGGATCGACTATACCGAGGCAGAGGATTATGGTGATGATTTCGCACGTCGCTACTGGATGGAAATGTCGGCCGTATGGATGGAAGAGGAGCAGTACGACCATATCAACGACTATTACTACTACCTGCCGTACTTCTATGACAAACCGTGGACTTCGATTCAGCAGTTTAACAGTTTTGTCGATCTGCATCCGTACGGATCGGCCGTCTTTCCGATCTACCTGACCGAACGGTTCGGGCGGGATATCATTCGAGAAATCTGGGAACGCTGCGATGAAACGATTGGTCCTGACTTTCTCCGCGTTACCGAGGCAGTTGTGGACTCGATTTCGGGTGGCGAAGAGACAATCACCGAGCTTTTTTCCGAGTTCGCTCTATGGAACTGGTTCACCGGCAGTCGGGCAACAGTCGCTCCAATTGGTGTTGGTTATTCCGAGAGAGCGTACTATCCGGCTTTTCCCGATTCTATGACGACAATATTTACTTCCTATCCAAACAGCCTGTTTGCTAATAATCATTCCAAGAATCCACACCATCTTGGTGCCTACTACGTGCAATTCAAGGAGCTCTCAACAATCCAGTATGATACATCGTTCTGGGACTGCAACGCCTACGGTTTCTTGTTATGCAGCGATTCGACAGAGGTGCCGGACCCTGCCTCCGGTTACGGGTTCATTCACCTCGATACGACCTACTGGAAATGCAATTCAGGCATTTATCCAAACTGTACCGATTCTACTATTGTTCCCGATCCTCTCAGCGGCTACGATTTTCTTTATACCGATACAAGCTACTGGAATTGCAACACCGGTACTGGCGAGATCTGCATTGATTCGACCGAAGTGGCCGACACTACTTTGGGATACGACATGCGAGCTATTGACTCGTTGTTCATAGTTTACAACTGTCTTGACCAGTTCTCCTACAGACAGAACTGGGGGTTCAACGTTATCACGCGTCCGGAACAGACTCCAAACGCTTATGGCGTTGGCCGATACACTCTGCCGCCCGGGGAAGCGCAATGCGACTCAATTGGGATTATTGATCCGCGTTTTTTCCGGTCGTTGACCTTCACCTATACTCCGGCTTCTTCCAACCATCTGAACTACAGCTCGGGTCTTCCGATTGATGTAGGTGTCTTAACCTACGATAAAGGAGGGGTTGACTCATTGTATGTTGACTTGCCAGCGTCAATCTTATTACCGTATCCGAATCCAGCAGTTATTTCTGAGATGGATATCGACTCGATCTTTTTCCGTTTTCAGGTTCCGACCGACTCGACCGGTTTCCCCGAGGATGCAGCGGTGGAGGCCGCCTACCTGATGGTTGATATCTTTACACTCGCGGGCGAACATATTGCAGCTATTGCGACAAATGATGCCAATCCGGCTGAAGTCAACCCCGGTCACGGCGACATCGCATTTGGCTGGGACATGAAGAACCAGGCAGGCGCGGAGGTTGCCTCCGGTGTCTATTTGGCCTATGCCCGACTCTTTTCGGCTGAGAGAAAGGGTTACGTGATGGCTGAAGACAGGGCGAAGTTCGTCATAATCCGATGACCGCACGGCTGCGCCTGATCACCCGAATAGCGCTGACAGCTGCTCTGATCTACGTACTCTCGTTGGCGGCAATATGGCTGCCGAATGTCAACCCGATATTCTTCGTTGTGTTTGCCGCTGGTTATATGTGGGGAGGTAGCGCCGGTTTCGTCGCCGGGGCTGTTGGTATGGGACTCTGGAGTGGCCTGAACCCCTACGGTCCGGCCCTGTTGCCGATTATGCTGGTCCAGATGGTGGGAGCCGGTGCCAGTGGACCAATCGGAGCTCTGTATCATCGGATCGAACCGACCCTCACCAACTGGTGGGTTCGGGGCCTGTTGCTGGTGGTGGCAGCGTTGATTTGCACTATTGCTTTTCAAGTGCCGCTGAGTGTTGTCGATGCCTGGATGTTTCAGCCGTTCTGGGAGCGACTTGTCACCGGTCTGGCTTGGGGGCTACCGCTACTGATTTCCAATGCCATAATTTTCCCGTTGCTTTTTCGCGTCGTTCGATTTTTATATGAGCGAGAGAGGGCAAGGCAATGAACTATCGTGTGGTCGTTTTCATTCTGTTCGTTTTTGTTTCGGGGGCAAGTTACGCCGATGAAACCGACTCTTTAGATATCCCATCGCCTCTACCTACTGATACCACCACAATGGCACAGCCGGACAGTCTTACCGAGGCGGAGAAAGCACTGGCCCGTTTCCAGGAGCGTCGTCAGCAGTTTGCAACGGAGAATATTGAACGGTTGCCGCGCCTTTCGTTTGTTGATACCACTGCGGCCTATTTTCTCTCTTCACGATGGGATGTCAGTCCGCAGGTAGAGCGTTCTTTTTTCCATGATGCTGGGGACTATTTTCGTTCGGACCCATCGTTCTTCGTAACGGACCTTCAGCCGACACCAATGCGTAAGACGGTAGCCCCGTTTGGTCTTGCCGGTGATCGTCTGAACCTGCTGGTTAACGGCCGGTCAACCGCACCGTTTGAACATATTCCCGAACCTGATGGCCTGATTGATCTCAACGATATTCCAACGGCGCTTGATGACAGGAGGTATGTCGTCGCTGGCCCAACCGGCATGCTCTTTGGGGGAGCGCATCCGTTTGCGTCGCTGATGACGTTTCCCGATGAGCCATCCGATGATGGCCCATCTTCGGCGATCTATCATGACAAAGGTTCATACAATTACAACTTCACGCGGGGGAGGTACTCGCGTCGGTTCAGAAGCGGGCGCGAAATTGATTTGCTGGTAGGTTATCGTAACGCGGTCGGTCTGTTAACGCAGGGCCGTGCTGACGATGCTTATCACTACTACGGAGACATGTATTTTCCGCTCAGTCGATCGATCGGGCTGCGGACTGAAGGTCGACTATATGATCGTAACGGCAATTTTGTTGTCCAACCGGCCACCGGCAACGCTCCTCTGTACCGAAGTCGGATTGACCGCAGTTTGAATCTGAGCCTGGACCGCCACAACGAAGACCACACCAGCAGAACCGAGGTTGGTTACTGGCACTTGCGGCAGGGCAGCACAGTGTCGGGCGACTATGCTGCATCATTCAACTATACGGGGAACGGCATGGCAGCTTCGCGGGAGTGGCTCTCGGGAGAGCGGATGCTCAAGGCCGAGATCAGCGGCGACTATCTGTCCTACGACAATGGGTACGAAGAGTATACTCGGTGGGAGATCGACGGCGCGTTGAGTCTGGTGTCGATGGGGTCTGGTCTGCGAAAGGCGATCACTGCAGGAACCCGATATGTACAGGAGTACCGCTTTCTTCCGCACGCGGCCGCTGTCATGATGATTGAGCGGGAAAAACTGCTGGTATCACTCTCGGTTGGTTACAGCGAAAGAGCGCCATCGCTGCATGAGCGTTACTTGCCCTACCAGCGGATCGATTTGTATAATTTGTTCAATTCTCTCTATGTTGAGGTCGGTCGAGAATTGCTGGTTTCCGAAAAGAGACTGGTCGGAAATGCCACTATTGAGCTTGGCTCTATCACCAACAATTTCAAAATAAATGCCACCGCCGGTCGCGTATGGGACGGTATCGACTGGCAGCATCGACATCTGCAGGATAATACGGGGATCTCTACTGTCTTTTCGCCGATCAACGACGATATAAGTTTCTTCGATTTGTCCGGAGGACCGCAGATTTCGGTTGGTGATGCTCTCACTGTTCTTGCCGGTGGGGCCTACCACTATATAGATTACGAGAACCATCCAGACCGCGCCTATCAGCCGGAATTCCAGTTTTTCTCCGGCGGAGAATTGCATCTGTACTGGTCGCAGCGTCTCTTGCATCTCTACGCCTATGGCGAACTTGTCTACGCCGGCGCTCATACCGGTTACAGAGGGGAGGAACTCGGCGAAGTGGTGATGGCCAATGTCAAGTTGTCGTTCCGAATCAAGAACTTCCGTTTTCATTATGTCTTCCAGAATGCTTTCGGCAACGAATTCCATGTGCGGGAAGGAACCACCAACCCAGGGAGATACAACTACTATGGTATCACCTGGGATTTCTTCGACTAATCAGTCGCTCCAACTCCACTTGACTTTACGACCGCACCTGCCAATCTTTCGGCCATGTCTGATCTAATGCTGAATCGCGAAGACGCCTACAAGCTGGTAGTTGCCAGGATTGGCGTCAACAATCTCCTCAAGCACATTCTGGCAGTGGAGGCCGGGATGCGACGTCTGGCCGAACATTTTGGCGAGGATGTCGAATACTGGGGACTGACAGGCCTGCTCCATGATCTCGACTACAACGAAACTCTCAAGAAACCGGAAAAGCACACCTATCTGGCCCGCGAGTGGTTGACCGAGTACGAGCTGCCCGAAGAAATGATGCGCGCCATCCATGCGCACCCCGGTCATGTCCCGTGCGAGTCACGGTTTGAATGGGCACTCTACGCCGTCGATCCAACCACCGGTTTTCTGGTGGCGTGTGCTCTGATGCATCCTTCAAAGAAGCTGGCTGCGGTTGATGGCTCTTTCATGCTTCGCCGATTTGCAGAGAAACGTTTTGCCGCAGGTGCCACACGGGAAAACATGGCCGCCTGCTCGAATCTTGGCCTGGAGACAGAAGAGTTCTTGCTGCTTGTCCAGGAAGGAATGTTGCGCGTCAGCGATCAGCTTGGCCTGTAGCAGTAAAGTGACTCTTGTGCGATGTTTGCTGAGATGAATCTTCGATCAGAAGGTAGAGGAGGGCGGTCGTTACTGCGCCGTGATCTGATCGGCTGGTCATTCTATGACTTTGCCAATACCATCTACTCGATGAACATCGTGTCGTTGTACCTCAAACGGTATATTGTCGAGGACCTGGGCAAGGACGACCGTTATTTTGACATCCCTTTTTCAATATCAATGCTGTTGGCTGCGCTGTTTCTCCCGGCTCTGGGAGCGATGTCCGATCACGCCACCCGCAAGAAGATATTCCTGTTTCTATTCACTGTTACCTGTTGTCTGGCGACGGGGCTTATGGCTATCGTCCCACCAACCGCACTGGTAGCGCTTACGCTTCTCTTTATTATCGCCAATTTTGCCTACGAAGCTGGCCAACCGTTTTATAATTCGTTGTTGTATTCGGTGGCTGATGGTCGCGAAGCCCGGTGGGTCTCCGGGGTGGGCGTTGCTATGGGTTATGTTGGTTCGATTGTCGGTATGCTCGTTGTCCTTCCCTTTGTGACCGGAGGGCTTTTCTCAATCGAAGTGCCGTTCATCGAAGCGGGCGGCAAAGTGGCGGCTTTCTTGCCGAGTGCAGTGCTGTTTATGTTCTTTGCGCTGCCGCTTTTTCTCTGGGTGCGTGAGAAACCGGTCACACGCCAAGAGAAAACCAGCTTCGTTACCGCCTACCGCGAAGTCTGGGCCGGACTCCGGGAAACCAAGAAATATCCCGGTGTGCTCAGGTTTCTGATTGCCGATTATTTCTTTGAGGATGTCGTCACTACTGTAATTCTGAATATTGGACTGTACTGTTCTCTCGTGATTGGTTTCGGTGAAGCTGAGATCAACTATTTCCTGATTGTCTCGACTATCTCGGCAGTGATTGGGTCATTTCTCTTGGGCAAAATCGCCCGCCACTGGTCATTGAAGAAACTTCTCAACCTGATCGTCTGGGGTTGGGTTATTGTGCTGATTCTGTTCGTTGTTTTTGACAGCCGGGTGACTGTCTGGATACTTGGCCCGATTGTCGGTATTCTGATGGGCGGCCTGTGGACAACATCGCGACCACTGCTGGCCGAACTGGTCCCGCGCGCAGAATTGGGGCGTTTCTTTGGAATATTCTCTCTCTCCGGACGGGCCGCAGCGGTAGTCGGTCCCCTGATCTGGACCACAATTGTATACTATCTATCCGCCCGAGAGGCCGAGCACGGAACCTCTATCGGTTTCTTCGGGATTGATACTATTCATCAGTTACCGTACAAGGCTGCTCTGTTGTCACTGGTCGTGATGCTTCTGGTGGGATTGTTTATCTTCCGAAAGGTGCCCGATCCTCAGGAGGTGTCGCGTGGGTAAGCGGGTCGGCGACTGGTATCAGTATTCCGGCGCGGTGCATGTGCACACGACCGAATCCGACGGAACTCGACCGTTTGACGAAGTGGTGGCGCTGGGGCAGGAAGCGGGACTTGATTTCATTATGTTCAGCGACCACATGAACCTCAACCATCGGGAACGGGGCAATGAAGGTCTCTACGATTCCCTGCTGGCGGTGGTTGGGTATGAACACAACGACTCGGAGGATATCAACCATTTTCTCGTCTTTGACTCACCGAAAGTTTATCCCGGAAAAATGTCCGCCGCCGAGTATGTCTCCGCTGCGGCGGCTGACAGCGCCATCGGCATTCTGGCGCATCCCGATGAAGTTCGGGATCGTCTGGCAGCATTTCCGCCTTATCCGTGGAAAGACTGGTCGGTTGAAGGGTTTACGGGACTGGAAATCTGGAACCAGATGTCGGAGTGGATGGAACGCCTTACCCGCTTCAACGGGCTGGCGATGGCCCTCTCACCGAGAAAATCGATGGTGGCACCGACTGACAGAATCCTTCGCAGGTGGGACGAACTGAGTCGGTCTCGCAAAGTGGTTGGGTTGGCTGGAGTTGATGCGCATGCCTTCCGTTACAAGGTGGGACCGTTCAAAGTAACGATTTTCCCCTACAAAGTGCATTTCCGATGTCTGCGAACGCATATCCTCTTGCCGAAGCCAATGGCAACCGAGTTCTCAGTAGCACGGGACCAGCTCTATGATGCTATTCGCGACTGTCGCGTCTTTTTCTCCAACATGCGATGGGGAGCTGCCGATGATTTCGAACTTGTGGCAGACAATGGCACTGATCGTGTTGTCTGCGGTGGCACCCTGCCTATGACCGGCAAGACGTTCCTGCGAGCCAACCTGCCGGGGATGGCGACACTGAAGTTGATCGCTGACGGCGAGAAGATATTCGAAGTTAAGTCCGACCATCTGGAATACGAAGTGAAACGCCCCGGTTTGTATCGTCTTGAGGCTTGGAAGGGACGGCGCGGCTGGATTTTTTCAAACCATTTCAGGATAGTGTCCTGACTTGCGGAAGGTGTGACTTGGAAAGCCATATTGTCAATTTGATCCCGATGCCTGACACAGCAGGAGGAAAACTATCGCAGAAGATGGTCGGCAAATTTATAATCATAAAGTATTCCGGAGAGCTGATTATGATCTGCGGACTGCTGGCGGAGTTTCCCTACCACGCCAATCTGGTGGAGCGCTATTGTACCGACAATGAGGTTGCATCGATCTGGACCAAACGTCCCGATGTCCACGAGATATTCGATTCCGACTACGCCGTCCAAGGGGGAGGGTGGATCGAAGTCGATCACGCCTCAAAGCATCTCAAGCTCTTTGGTAAATCGACGGCCTACGGGGCGTGCAAGCGAGGCGATCTAAACGACCTGATCACATCCGACCCGACCTTTGCCGGGTACGATGTGACTTCTGTTTAAATTTCCACTTTGTGACAAAAATATCTTGTTGGCGAACGTCCGAGGGAGCCGCCCTCAGCGGTATCGCATTGTATGGCATGACATTACAGCGTTAAAATCGGATGTTGTGGGGCGCGCCGCAACCTCTGGAATGCTATAATTTTCCCCAAAAGTTCTTGACATCGTATGTGCCAATGCCTAAGGTTAGCAGATTATGAAACCAGGAAGTAGACTGAACTAACTGATGTTTGAAACTTTTTATCCCATACTGTTCCTGGTTCTCTTTGCCACCTTCCTGGCGTTTATGCTTGTAGCTTTCTCGATCATTCTGGGGCGTCGCACCAGCCTTGGCAAGAAGTTTCAGGCATACGAATGCGGTATAACACCAGAGGGCAGCACAAAAGACCCGGTGCCGATCAAGTTCTTTCAGGTGGCTATTCTGTTTCTTCTATTTGATATCGAAGTGATTTTCCTGTACCCGTGGGCCATAGTGTCGCGGCAGTTGGGCTGGTTTGGTTTTATTGAGATGCTGGTCTTTATCGTGATACTTCTGGTTGGGTACTTTTATGTTCTTGGACGTGGAGCTCTGAAGTGGGACTAGAAGAGAAAATTCCCGATTCAATTATCCTGACCTCACTTGAGAAGGTCGTCAACTGGTCGCGCAAGCGCTCAATGTGGCCCCTTGGTTTTGGACTGGCCTGTTGCGCCATCGAGATGATGTCAACTTTTGCACCGCATTTCGATCTGGCTCGTTACGGTATGGAAGTTATGCGACCGTCACCACGTCAGGCAGACCTGATGATTGTAGCCGGGCGAGTTTCGATGAAGATGGCTCCTGTGGTCAGGACGCTTTACGAGCAGATGCCGAACCCGAAATGGGTGCTGGCGATGGGTTCCTGTGCCTCTTGCGGTGGCGTGTTCAACAACTACGCTCTCCTGCAGGGTGTGGACAGGATCATACCGGTTGACATGTATGTCCCCGGTTGCCCGCCCCGACCTGAGCAGTTGATGGATGGTATCCTCAAGCTGTATGCTAAGGTAGAGAAGGAATCGTTCAAGGATCAACGCGAAGAATGGGGACGCAAGCTCGGCTAGGGTTCCAACTTTTGGGAATCCGAATCGGGATGTCGCAAACGCAGGGTAAGATGGCTGGAATGGAAGAAAAAGTAAGAAGCTTGATGATGACACGGTTCGCCGATGCCGTTATTCGCGAAGATAACTTCTGCGATCAGCAGTCATTCTACATCCAGCCCGAAAAGTTGGTTGAAATCTGTGAGGCCCTCAAGGACGATTCCGGGGTTGACGTTCAACTTCTCTCTGATATTACATCGCTTGACTGGCTGAATCACGACCAGGAAAAGCACGGACGTTTTGAAGTTATTTACAATCTTTATTCTCTGACACATCAGTACCGGTTCTTCCTGAAAGTGCACCTGCCGGCAGACAAACCCCACATCGCCAGTCTGACCGATTTGTGGAACGGGGCCAACTGGCTTGAGCGTGAAGTATATGATCTGATGGGGATTGTTTTTGACGGGCACCCCGACCTTACAAGGATACTGACGCCGGACGACTTCGAAGGACACCCGCTGCGAAAAGACTTCCCGCAGAACTGGGAACAGCCGGTGTTTAGCTGGAACAAAGACGATCCACCCGAGGTGATCAATTAATGGCGACCGAGAGCAAAACGATCACCATTAATATGGGGCCTCAGCATCCGGCTACCCACGGTGTCTTGCGGGTTGTCCTAGAGCTTGAGGGTGAGACGGTTGTCAAGGCGCGTCCGGTGGTCGGCTATCTGCACACCGGCATTGAGCGGACGATGGAGTCCAAACTATACCACAAAGCTCTGCCCTGTACTGATCGCATGGACTATCTGGCTCCGATGTCAAACAATCTCGGCTACTGTCTCGCCGTTGAAAAGTTGATGGGTATTGAAGTCCCCGAAAAGGTCAAGTGGGCAAGAGTCTGCCTTGCGGAACTTACGCGGATCAATTCGCATCTGGTCTGGCTTGGTACGCATGCTCTTGATCTTGGCGCGATGTCGATGCTTCTTTACACATTCCGCGAGCGGGAACTGGTTCTGGATATTTACGAGGCCTGCGGTGGTCAACGGATGATGAGCAGCTATATTCGCATCGGTGGGCTGGCTCACGAACTACCGGATGATTTCGACACCAGAGTTCGGGAACTAATTACGACCGTGCGGGAGCGGATGCTCGACTACGAAGACCTCCTGACCAACAATCAAATTTTTATCAATCGCACAAAAGACGTTGCGGTTATTTCAGCCGAAGATGCCATAAATTTCTCGTTGACCGGTCCGATGCTGCGCGGCTGCGGTATCAACTATGACGTTCGCAAGGCCCAACCATACAGTGGCTACGAGAATTTCGATTTTGAGGTTGCGCTGGGCAAGAAGGGTGATGCCTATGATCGGTACCTCCTGCGCCTCAAAGAAATGAGGGAATCGCTGAAGATATGCCAGCAGGCAATTGACGGTATGCCCGAAGGACCGTTTCGCGCCCATGTGCCGGGTGTCGTCTTACCGCCGAAAGAAGATGTGTTGACCAAGATGGAATCGTTGATATTCCATTTCAAGATAATTACTGATGGTTTCAAGACGCCATTTGGCGCCGTTTATCAGGCGATAGAATCGCCCAAGGGAGAGATTGGCTTCTATATTTCATCCGATGGGTCGAACAAGCCGCATCGGGTTAGAGTGCGGCCACCGGCCTTCATCAATCTGGCCTGTCTGCCCAAGCTGGTGGAGGGGAGTCTGCTCTCGGACGTGATTTGCGCTATCGGAACTATTGACATCGTACTGGGTGAGGTTGACCGATGATACTGACCGAAGAATCTGTCAGAAATATCGAGAAGAAAGCAGCCCGGTATCCCAATAAGTTGTCGGCTATCCTGCCGGCGATTACTATTGCGTATCGCCAGGTGGGGCATCTTAATGCCGGTGTTTACCGTGAAATTTCTCGCATCATTGATGTGCCATATGTCGAGGTTGCCGAAGCGGCTACCTTCTATACCTTGTTCCCCAAGAAGCCGGTTGGCAAGTATCTAATCCAGGTGTGCCATAACATTTCGTGTGCTCTGCTTGGCGCGGATTCGTTGGTAGCGTACCTCGAGGGGAAACTTGGTATCAAGAAAGGCGAGACCACAGCTGACGGCTTGTTTACAATCATCACGGTGGAATGCCTCGGTTCCTGTGCTACTGCGCCGATGATGCAGATCAATCAAGACTATTACGAGAACCTGACACGTGAAAAAGTCGACAAGGTTCTTGAGGAATTGAAGGCGAAAACCTGATGTTCTACTCTCCGGTTATAACAAACGCCTCCGAGGCGACCTCAAACGAGAAGATG
>DAOUUR010000484.1 GCA_030668045.1 bacterium | reverse complement strand
GTAGGTAATCCGGCTCGAGTAGTTAAAAACCGTCGGACTCTGGAGCAAAATGACCAGTAGACTACTCAGCGCTTAACCGAACCCGGACATCATCACCGATGGTCAGAACGGTTTCCTGATAGATCCACACTAACCCCAGAGCCTAGCCGATGCCATGAGACGGATTATCGACGACTCTGCATTGTATGCACAGATGCAAAAAGAGGCTGTTCGGACAGCACACAAATTCAGTCGCGAGAGCACATTGGAAATTTGGCTCAATACGTTCAGAAGGATAATTGCTGAAAAAGAGAGTTGAGGGAGCTCTATGTGAGTCCCACTATCACGGATAAATGGGATTCTTCATCCATCGCCGGTAGATTATATATGTGTATTCCGCAACAAGCAAACTGATCAATCCGCATCCGACAGTAACCCCAGAACTAATCTCATCAGGGTCAAACGCTCGGCGAACAATACGTCCAACTACCTTTGATCGATATTTCAAAGAGATCACTGATCAAGTCAATAGGATTTTGCAACCAGAGTAGCGACGACAATGCGATATATCACACTGAGACGAAACTACTATTGACAATGCGTCGAGATTCCGACATAAATAACGGAAGGCAGAAGATCAGTAGCCAGAATATCGATACTGCAGGTCCTTCTTAGAGGAATAGATTGTGCCGCATTCAGATTTCGCACGAAAGATCGCCATCACCGGCGGAGCCGGGTTTATCGGATCAAACCTGCTCCAGCATATGGTCAGGAAGTATCCAGACTGCCTCTTTGTCAATATCGACTGCCTGACCTATGCCGGGAATCTATCCAATCTGGTCGGATTAGAGCAAGCCGGGAACTACCGGTTTGAGAAGATTGATATCCGCGACAACCAGGCACTGGCTGCCTGCTTTGAAAAATACCAATTTGATGCACTGATTCACCTTGCCGCCGAATCACATGTTGACCGATCAATAACCGGCCCGGCTGATTTTATCGAGACAAATATCGGCGGCACTTTCAATCTTCTGGAAATTATCCGTCGCACCACTCAGGATGGGTCATCATTCAGACTTCACCATATCTCTACCGACGAAGTTTTTGGTTCTTTAGGACCCAAAGGTTACTTCACTGAAAAATCTGCGTACCGACCTAACTCGCCTTACTCGGCATCAAAGGCAGCAAGCGACCTTCTGGTGCGATCATACCACAAAACGTACGGCCTCGACGTAGTAACAACCAACTGCTCCAACAATTATGGGCCGTATCAATTTCCCGAGAAACTGATTCCACTGATAATAAACAATGCTCGCAACGGGAAACCGTTACCGGTCTATGGCGACGGCAAGCAGATTCGTGACTGGCTGTTCGTGACCGATCATTGCGAAGCGATCGATCTGGTCTTCCACAAGGGGATCGCTGGCGAAACTTATTGTATTGGTGGCCACAACGAGATGGAAAACATTTCGATTGTCCGGCTGATCTGCAAACTCCTGACGCAAAGATTAGGTTGCCAGCCCCTCGACCGATTGATTCAATTTGTTACCGATCGCCCCGGCCATGATAGACGGTATGCTATCGACGCCTCGTATATCAAGAGCCAACTTGGCTGGGAACCACGATTCACCTTTGAAACCGGCATAAAGATGACGCTTGACTGGTATCTTGAGAATCAGGCCTGGCTTGAAAACTGTGTCAGTGGCGAGTATCGCAAATATTACGAAACTACATACAGTAACCGATGAGTAACGCTATGGCAGGTACGATCAACAAAGGAATCATACTGGCGGGCGGGAGCGGCACCCGTCTTTATCCAACAACCGATGTAGTCTGCAAACAGTTGCTGCCGATTTACGACAAGCCGATGATTTACTTTCCGCTTTCCACTTTAATGATGTTTGGCATTACCGACGTACTGATAATCTCAACGCCGGAAGACACTCCTCGATTTGAATCATTGCTCGGCGATGGTTCCCGGCTGGGTATGAGATTCCAGTACAAAGTCCAGCCCGAACCGAAAGGCATTGCGCAGGCGTTCATACTGGGCGAGGAGTTTATCGGTGATAATTCAGTGGCGTTGATTCTTGGCGACAACATCTTCTACGGTGTTTATGATTTCCTGCGAGACGCCAGAGCCTTCGGTGGAGGTGGGACCGTATTCGGCTATCAGGTGAGTGACCCGCAACGATACGGAGTTGCCGAGATTGATCAGACGGGACGTGTTCTTTCCATTGAAGAAAAACCTGCGCAACCAAAATCGAACTATGCGGTGACCGGACTGTATCTGTATGATTCCCAAGTGGTCAAGATAGCCCATGAGCTAAAAGCCTCACCGAGGGGCGAGTTGGAGATAACCGATGTTAACAAAGCATATCTTGGCCGCAACCAACTCAACCTGGTAAGACTGGGACGAGGTATTGC
>DAOUUR010000408.1 GCA_030668045.1 bacterium | reverse complement strand
GTTGGTGGCGCGAATGACGCCATCGAGGGTCGATTGTCCGGTACCGTAAGGGTTGTCAATGAAATGTTTGGTCTTGGAATCGTTCACGGCGATCACCGGGAAACGAAGGGCACCGTCGGCCGCCATCGCTTTGAGACGAATGACGCCGGTCGTGGTTTCTTCGGTTCCAGCCAGGATACCATCAATCAACTCAGTTCGGTCTTTGTGCACGGTGGAAACGAGATCGGCACCGTCGTCCATCGTAATATGTGGCTTGTTATCGAGAGTCTGATGAATGTGCCGGTAGTACGTTTTGTTATCTTCGCCATGAATAGCAAAAACGGAAATGCCGTATTCCTTGACCAGCGCCGCAGCAGTTTCATCCTGCGTCGAGAGCGGATTGGAAGCGCAAAGGGCAACATTGGCCCCACCGGCTTTGAGGGTGCGCATCAGGTTGGCCGTCTCGGTAGTGACATGCAGACAACAGGCCAGATTGACACCACGGAGCGGTTTTTCTTTTTTGAAGCGTTCACGGATCAGACGCAGGACCGGCATGGAACGCTCGGCCCATTCAATTTTCTGTTTACCTGCAGCCGCTAATTTGATGTCTTTGATGTGTCGTTTGATTGCCATTGTTTACGCATCCTTCGCCAGAATTTTTGCTTTGTCGGTTTTTTCCCAGGTGAACGATTTCTCAGTGCGTCCAAAGTGACCATAGGCCGCAGTCTTGCTGTAAATCGGCTGGCGTAAGTTGAGCGCCTTGATAATGCCTCGGGGTGTCAGGTCGAAATGCTTTCGGATTAACTCAACGATACGCTCTTCGGTAACCTTGCCGGTTGTGTCGGTGAACACCATCAGCGAGACCGGTTCGGCCACACCGATAGCATACGCCAGTTGCACAGTGCACTTGTCGGCCAACCCGGAAGCAACAACGTTCTTGGCTACATAACGAGCCATGTAACAGGCCGAGCGATCAACCTTTGTCGGGTCTTTGCCGGAGAATGCCCCACCACCATGCGAGGCCATCCCGCCGTAGGTATCGACAATGATCTTACGGCCGGTCATGCCGGTGTCGGACTGTGGTCCACCGATAACAAATTTGCCGGTTGGGTTGACCAAAAAGCGGGTTTTGCGGTCGATCATTTTCTTGGGGATAATCGGGAGCGCAACATTTTCGATAATTTCATTTCGGGACTTCTTGGTAATCTTCTTACCGGTTCGATCAAGAATATCAGCGCTATGCTGACTGGAGAGAACGACACAATCGACTCTCTTTGGTTTGCCTCGTTCGTATTCAATCGTAACCTGACTCTTGCCATCCGGACCGAGATACGGCAGAATCCCTTTCTTGCGAACATCGGCCAGTCGGCGACACAGTTTGTGGGCGAGCATGATTGGAATTGGCATCAGCTCTTTTGTCTCACGACAGGCATAACCGGTCATCAATCCCTGGTCTCCTGCACCGCCGGTATCGACACCCTGCGCGATGTCAGGCGATTGCGAATGAACAGCGTTGAGAACGGCGCAGGAATCGTAGGCGAATCCAAAGCTGCTATCGGTGTAGCCGACATCTTCCACGATGTCACGTACCAGCTGAGGGATATCAACAAATGCTTTTGTCGTTATCTCTCCGCCGACAATAGCCAGGCCAACTGTTACAAAAGTTTCGCAGGCAACGCGTCCGTTTTTGTCTTGCTTAAGAACTTCATCGAGCACACCGTCGGAAATCCGATCACAGAGTTTGTCGGGATGTCCTTCGGTGACCGACTCAGAAGTAAATAAAAAGTCTCCTCTTGCCATATTTTTGCCTCCCAGGCTAATGAATTATTCGTTTTTCAACATTTATCGGACATAAACCTTCAGCAGTCAACCTCGGAGGAATCACCAAGATTGAGGATACCATTGACTCGCCGAACCACAGTGTTGCGGCCAAGCAGGGAATCCTCGATTTTGGAATCTTCCACCCGTGAACCTGCGGCTACAATTGAGTTCTTGATTGTGCAATTCGCGATCAGTACGTCGTGAGAAATCGACACATTTGGACCGATAGTCGAGTTGGTCACTTTGGAACCGGGGGCTACAAAAACCGGCGGAATAAATGTCGATCCCTCACTGGTTGGAGTCGATCCCATGTTCTGCAGCAGATGGCGATTGGTCGCAAGCATCGTTTCTTTTTTTCCGCAGTCATGCCACTCTTCGACAATATAGGGAACAAAAGTCGTCCCATTGGTAATCATCGCCTGGAGGGCATCGGTAAGCTGAATTTCTCCATTGGTACGATGGTCAGACTCGATATTTGCATGGAGGTGATTTCTCAGCGCGGCTGAATCTTCTATGTAATAGAGACCGATCAGGGCCAGATCGGTTTTTGGCTCCGACGGCTTTTCCTCTACGCCGGTAATGCGTTCGCCATCAATCTCAGCGATTCCGAATCGATGAGGGTCATCGACCTGTCGCAACCCAAGAACATTATTACCTGCTCCGACGAATTCCCCCAGATCGCACTGGACGATAGTGTCACCAAGGACGATCAGAACCGGATCGTCACCAGCCTTTTCAAGGGCCAGATGAATGGCATACCCCAGACCAAGAAGCCGATCCTGTTCAACAAAGGTCGCTTTGAACGAATAGTTTTTCTCAATGTACTTTCGGATCTCTTTCCCCATGAAACCAATAACGAATATATACTCGTCGACATCGAGCTTCAGGATCGGATCGAGGATACTGGCGAGAATAGGCTTACCCGCCACATACAGTAATGGTTTGGGTTGAGTAATAGTGTGGGGTTTGAGTCTCTTGCCGACTCCAGCGACAGGGATAATTACTTTCATAGGGCATCCTTGCTAATTTGACCAATAGATAGGAAATGGACTAACGATTGACAAGCGAATTGTCGGCGAACACCAGCACTATGTCGCCTGCTGAGG
>DAOUUR010000207.1 GCA_030668045.1 bacterium | reverse complement strand
GTGTGCAGCTTGGCGTAGTACGTATTCGGGAACGGCATCCCATAATATGCTACCGAGAATACCTCCCAGCAGATGAGAGGGATGAAGCCGAGAGCCGCTGCCATGATATTTCGCAGACTCCATTGACGAACAATCTGGTAGCCCCACGCAGGCAGAAAGAAGAGAACCAGGTCGGGGCGGTTGAGCGCACCCAGTGCTGCTAGCAGCGAAAGAAAAAACAGCTTACGCCGATCATCCGGCCATCGCAGGTAGATATAGTAGAACAGGGCGACTAGAAAGAAGGAGAGGGGGGTTTCCAGGCCGGAGGATGAATAATCAACAAACGCTTTTGACAGTAGCAGTATTCCCGTACCCAGTACGGCCAGGATAGTAGTCCGGGACATCCGGAACAAAATCATTCCGACAGTGGCTAGAGTTAACCCAAGCGAAATGAACAGGGTCGTGAAGTAGCTTTCACGCGTTACAAAATAGAATGGAGTGATCAATGCCAGCCAGAGAGGGTGAGTGAAGCCCTGAACTCTTTCGCCGATGTTCCAACGAAGTCCGTAGCCATTGACGAAATTATCAACAGTTCTCAGCGTTATGTAGATGTCGTCGCATATCCAAGCGTTGCCAATTATCACTGCTGCGGTCAGGATGATTAGTGCCGAGAGGATGATGGTTCGTTTGTTAAGGTCGATCCTGTTGTTGCGTGCAGACATCGGGAGTCTCCAATTCACGCCACAATAAGCTCAGGTCGGTCTTTTGGCAACAGTAAAGAAAACATGTGTTGGTTTTTAGAACGAGAGTCCGGCATTGAAATAGAAACGATCAAGATCATCGCCGTTGATGCCATAACCGAACTTGATTGGACCGATAGGAGAATCAAGGGCGAGCCAGGCGCTGAAGCCGTGGCGGAGGTTGGCAAACTTGATGTCGTCGGTGCTGGCGTAAACATCGCCGAGATCATACCGCGTGGCTGCGTACAGACGCAGCGGCAATTTGATTCTCAGTTCGTTGGTCAGCAGAAATGTCTTGTCACCGGAGAGTTCGTCGGTGTGGTATCCGGCAAACGTTTCGGCTCCTCCGATATGAAACTTCTCCGATGGAGGCAGGCCGGAGCGGGAGATACCGATAGCGACCCGAGGGCGGTAGTTGAGCGTGCCCGTGAGGGGGAAGTATGATTCGATAGAGGAGAAGAATCTTGTGAACTCAACATCGCCGCCTAAGAATTTGCCAACAAATTGCAACTCAAACAGATGTTTCTTTCCTGAGTGGGGAAACGAGATGCGGTCAAATGTTTCTACCAGTGATTCGATACGGAATATCCTCAGGCCAAAACCGGATTCGGTGTCGGTAAGAGGGTCCTGGTATTTGACTTCTTCCAGATTGATGCCAGCCGTTACTGTTCCCAGCCGGGCAATCTGTTGACCGAGACGGATTTCAAAACCGGTTTTCAGTTCACGTCGCAGTGAGCTGGGGGAACTGTCTGGATTGTAGCTCTGGCGGTCGAGCCGTCGGTGATAGATACCGGTCTGGGCGGTTAGATATGTTGACCCGATGCGATTGGTCGTGAAGACGAGCGAGTAGCTCTTGCGATCGGGGCCGAGATTTGCATGGAGCAAGTACTCCAGACCGACACCAAAGACGTTGTCGTCGAGATACTCCACAAACTCTTCGGAGGCATACTGGTCATCCCAATGCCAGCCGAGCCGGAACTGAGAGTATTTTTTCTCGACCACACCTATCGTGACCAGGGCGCCGCTGTCGGAAGGTTTTAAATCGATAGTGACGCGGTCAAAGAGATCGGTGCCGTATATGTTTGCAATCCCTCTGGCGGCTCTTGATGTGGAGTACGGATCACCGACATCAAGCGGAAAGTAAGACTTGATGAACCAATCCCGCGTGCGCCCATCGTTGGCGACATCAACCGCCGTGATAATAGCCTCGTCAATTTCAATGCTGACAGTGTTGGAATTCGGATCGACCCTGACATTGCGAATGTCGGCCAGGTTATACTTGTTCATATGATACAAGTTGAGGATTCGGTCAAGGCCGTGCTGCAAATTGGAGGGCGTCAGAAGCGCATCACTGGTGGCCAATTGGTCGGCCAGGGTGAGGTCGTCATAGATTGAATTGCCGGAAAAATAGAAACTGACATCTTCCAGCGGAAGGCAGTGATAACCGGACAGCGTGATCGCTACTGTGGTGAGATCACAATCGTCGGGTGATGGATTTGCAGAATCGTTTGCAATCGGTTCGAGCCGGGCGGTCAGCACCCAGAGATCGTGCGTAATAGCGATTGATTGGAGCACACTGACAAGTTCGACTCGTCGCAACTGCTTCTTTGCCAGGAGCGGAATAATCTCGCTGGCATATGGCTGGAGAGTGGGATCAACGTGAACGGTGTCGATCATCAGGTGGACATGGTCTTTGCGAGTTCTAATGGCGCTGATGATGCTATCCGCCGCCTTGAGACCAATCTCGTATCCGAGTTCAATAAGGCTGTCGCGATGTTCGAAGTCGGAGGACCGAATGTCGCCGAGTGCCGGGGTGATAACATAATCGGCCCGGTCAAGCTGATCCCTCAGTTTGTCAGCAGTCATAATACTGGTGACCTGATTGGCAATATCAACCGGAGTGATTAGTTCTTCTCGGGGGCGCAGGGGACTGGTGGTATTGATCGCCACTATAAAAGTGCCGGGAGGCGCGATCTTGGCGGCCAGCGTCACCGGGACCGGGGCGACCATCCCACCATCGACCAGTAGTCGGCCGTCTCGTTCCACGCCGGTGAAAGCCAGCGGAAAGGCCATGGTCGCTCGCATGGCATCGGCCATCGAACCGTTATTGATCACCACTTCGAGACCAGAGACGACATCGGTGCAGATAGTACGGAATGGGATTGGCAAGCGATCAAAATCACCGCCGGAACGATAACTAGGACCGGTTGTCAGGTCGGTGAGGATATTAGTCAGTTTTTGACCGGCGGTCAGAGCCTTGGGGATGACCGGTACGAAACCATCGAATCGAATAGAGAGCAGGTGACGGTCGCGATCCTGACGCTGGGTGAGGAACATCGTTTTCCGGGCCGGCGTATTTGAAAACATCTCATCAAAATTGATCTTACGGACGACCGACGCCAACCGGTCCGGAGAATAGCCTGCCGCATAGAGACCACCGATAATACCACCCATCGATGTACCGGCGACAGCGCTTACTCGGATACCTTTTTCTTCAAAGGCACGAAGGATACCAATAACAGTCAGTCCGCGGCCGCCACCGCCGGAAAGAGCCAGGCTGATGTTATACTCAATGCCAGATTGGTAGGGGTCGAGACCGTGTAGGCCGCCAACCACAATTTCCTCCGCGCTATGGACAGTTGCAAAGCACGAGAGCAGGGACGTGAGGATGATCGCTGTAATAGTTTTCACTTGCCAACCAAAGAAACCGATAACTTCATTATGAGCGAACCTAATACCAATATCGTCAGGATAACGTGCCGGTAACAAAGAACGAAATAAATAATACAAAATCTCTGCTGACTCGGAAAGGACGAAGAGCGGACAATAAGTTCCTCGCCGAGGGCGTCAGACTGCTTGAGGAGGCGGTGCGGTTTCGGGCGCGGCCTGAGGTTGTCTATTGGAATGAGTCGATGCTCAGCCCTCGTGGCTTGAAACTCGTGGCTGAATTCGGGCGGATGAAAGTACCGGTAGAGGCTTTACCGGCTCGATTTCTCAGGACCATTTCGGGTACCGATACTCCCCAGGGCCTGGTGGCGGTTTTCCCTCAACCCGAAACCGACCTGACCAAACTTTGTGAGCAGAAGCATCGTAGAATACTACTGTGTGAGGAGATACAGGACCCCGGCAATCTTGGGACACTGCTCAGATCGGCTCTGGCTTTCGGGTTTGAGTTGATAATATTGATAAAGAACTGTGTCGACCCATTTTCGCTAAAAGTCGTTAGATCGTCAGCCGGAGCTTTGTTTGGGCTGGATGTGGCCATTGGCGAGAAGAGAGGGTTTATCGGACGCTTGCAGAAGGAAAAGGTGACCGTGATGGCTGCCGATGCGGCTGGCAAAGATATTGGTAGTATCCGACCACTGTGCAGGCCGGAGGACCGACTGATGCTGGCGGTTGGCTCCGAGGCGCACGGGCTGTCGCGCCGGATACTCGATCAGGCAGACCACCGAGTGCGCATTGCGCATTCACGGAATGTCGAGTCGCTCAATGCGGCTGTTGCAGGATCGGTCATTATGAGGCAGGTTTATGATCTATCGGAAGGATAATTGATGCTAAGAAAGCTCGTACTGCTCTTCTGTTTCTGTCTTGGGGTGCACCTCGCCGGAAGTGTGATGGCGCAGGAAATCTATGAAGAGGCAAAGGGTCTGTATTCTACCTCTGAGTTGTCGATGAGTCTCAAGTTGGACAAGGGTCGAAAAGTGCAGATCAGATCGGTTGAGTCGCTGAAAGGCTATCTGAACATTATGACAACTACAGAGTCGGAAGTCGTTGTCAGCTATTTCAAGCGGGCCAAGACCTCGTCCCGATCCCGAGCGGTAGATTATATCGACCTGACCTCCGCTACCCTTGGCCAAGTATCAGACGGTGTTCGATTGGAACTGCGCGCGCCGAACCCGCCGCCGTGGAGTCTGAACGAGGCGGCCTTGTTGGAGATCGAAATTTCTGTACCCGAATCGTGTTTTGTCGAGATTTTGGCCCCAGCGTTTGATATTGATGCTCAGGGTCCTTACAGTGGGTTCGTGGTGTCTTCGTCGTTGGGGAGGATCGAAGTTAGCGATGTGCAGGGCGAGGTGGACATCGAAACCGCCAACCGACGCGTATCGCTGGAGAATGCCACCGGCGATATCTCGGTGCAAACAAGTAATGCGACTCTGGTAGCTTTTGACATTAACAGCGAGGATGGGCAAGCTAAGTTTGAAAACGAGGGTGGTGACATACGGATCAACGGCATCGTCGGCAGCTTGAACCTGCGCTGCAGCTACGGTCGGGTGGAGATTGACGATTTTGTACTGACGGGCGGGCGGAGTTTTATCAGAGGACTTTCCGAACCGGTTGTGGTTAATCTGAGCCGGATAAGCGATGGCCAGCTAATTGTCAACAATCGTTATGAGGACATTGAGTTGACTGTGCCTCGGGATGTCTCCACCAGTTTTTCACTCTCGGTTGAAGAGGATGGCAAGATTGAGGTTCTCAATATCCCGTTCACGGCAGACCTGGTGTTAGATAATCGTCTCAATCTGACTTCCGGGGATGGCAGCTCACTGATCAGAGGGGCCATTCGGGGCAGTGGCACCATCTATGTACTATATGACCTCGATTCTCAGCAGGGAGTCGGCTTCGATACCCAAGGGGATAAACCCATTC
>DAOUUR010000267.1 GCA_030668045.1 bacterium | reverse complement strand
AGTATAGGTCTGGTTGAAGTAAGAGGCACGGTCAGCTTGACACGATTGTCTGGCCCAACAGCTATGGCAACAGTACTTTGTCGTTCGGCTGGGTCGCCCACCGCTTGCGGTGGGTTCCGTTCCTGACAAATTCATCTTGCGATAGGCGGCGCCCCCACCCCAAAATCCCTGCTACGTTACCCCTGATAACACGACCGCGCACCATCCTAAAGGACAAATCCGTTATGCCCATTGAGGAAGATGATAGTGGTGCCCGCACCCCCCAAAAAGCCATGTTATGGCCAGAAAGACTACCAAACCTGTACCGTGAGAGTAAAAAATGACAAAACGAACCCATTTGCCCGCAAGCCGATGTGTCGGAACAAGTAACGGCGAAATTCAAAACTTACTAGGATGCCAACGCGGCGCGGTATATCCTCGGAATGGGTAAGGTGTTGATGGAGGAGGACCCCGATGTTGACATGCGCCTGTTCACCTACATCTATGCCGGGGATCAGCGGATTGCGATGTATGACAAGAATGAGAATCTCCATTTCTATTTGAACGATCATCTTGGTTCGGCGCGGGTGGTGATTGATTCGACCGGTACGGTGAAGGATAAGTACAAGCGTTACTATGCGTTTGGCGCGCCTGATGCTCAGACGGTGAGCACCGATCAGTATAGTAGGTCGAAACCCCTGAGTCACTGGCTCACCGGGACGAGGTTTCGACACAGGCACACAGGTCCAAAACCCGATCGAGTCGCCGAATAGGGTGATCTTCGGGTACTAATTGCTCCAGCGATGGAAGCAGCGTCATCCCATTATCAAGTCGTTCACGCTTCGTTTGCATGATCGAATACTAATTGACTCAACCACTCAAATACAAGACTTTATCAACAAGCCCGCTGGGGCGGGGCGCCCGTGCTGAATCAGGCGATCCAGATTGTCTTGATGTTCACGAACTCGCGGATACCGAACTGCGACAATTCGCGACCATACCCCGAACGCTTAACTCCTCCGAACGGCAGCCGCGGATCTGATTTTGTCAGACCATTGACAAACATCGCACCGGTCTCAATCTGTCGCGCCACCGCCTCGCCTTTGGCAACGTCGCGCGTCCAGACACTTCCGCCCAGTCCGAACGGCGAATCGTTGGCAACTTCGATAGCTTCTTCGGTGTCCTTGACAGTAATAACTGCTGTGACTGGCCCGAATGTCTCTTCATCGTAGGCAGGCATTCCCTTGGTGACATTGGTCAGGACCGTCGGCAGGTAGAAGGCACCGGGTCTCTCGGCACGTTTACCGCCACACAATAGTTGCGCTCCGGCCTTGATCGACCGTTGCACCTGTTCGTCGAGTTCTTCGAGGAGATCGAGTCGAGCCATCGGTCCAACTTCGGTATCATCCTCCAGCGGATCACCCATTTTCATAGCAGAAATTATCTCTACCTGACTCTCGGCAAACTCCTGGGCCAAAGATTCCACTACTATGAACCGCTTGGCGGCGATACAGCTTTGCCCCTGATTAATCATTCTGGCCTTGGCGGCGATCTTTATGCAGGCGGGTAGGTCAGCGTCGTCAAGGACGATAAAGGGATCGGATCCGCCCAGTTCGAGCACTGTCTTTTTTAGTTCACGACCGGCGATCGACGCCACCTGCATCCCCGCCGGTTCACTTCCGGTCAGCGTAACCGCTTTGACCAATGGGTTCGCTATGACGTTCTCAACTTCGCCGGCACGAATCAGGAGTGTTCGGAAGATATTGTCGGGATACCCGGCCTCTCTGAATATCTCTTCAAGTGCGAGCGCGCAGCCGGGGACATTGGAAGCATGCTTGAGCAATCCGCCGTTGCCTGCCATCAAGGCCGGAGCCGCAAATCGAATGACCTGCCAGAAGGGGAAATTCCATGGCATCACGGCCAGGACGACACCGAGCGGTTCATAGGTGACCATGCTGCGGCTGGCGTCGGTGGCAATGATCTCGTCGGCGAGAAAACGTTCGGCGTTTTCCGCATAGTAGTCACAACACCAGGCGCACTTCTCAATCTCGGCCCGTGACTCGGTGATGATCTTGCCCATCTCAAGGGTCATTGTTTTGGCATAATGCTCGACATTTTTTCTCAGGACTTTCGCCGCCTCAAGCAACAGTTCACGCCGATGTGCAAATGTTGTTTTTCTCCACTGGCGATACTCGGAATCAGTTTCAATAATAATCCGCGCCACTTCTTCGCGCGTGTGTTCCTGGTATTCTTTGATTAGTTTGCCGGTTGCCGGGTTTTCTGCCTTCATATCATCCTCACTCGCTGAAAAAGTCAAACAGTACGAATGTTTATAGTACAGGATATCCTCGGATTAGACGCAACAACAATTTCAGAAGTTAGATGCCTTGATAGAAGGGTCGCCACGTCGGGAAATAGTGCGGTGACGAGGAACGGATACGAAAGCGGTTGTTCTACTGCTACGCCTCCCAGAGGAAACGTTTCAGATCGATTCGGTCGGCCAGGCCAAAAGCGACTCCTTCTTTTTCCAGCAGCGCCTTTTGAAGTTCATAGCCGCGCCCCGGTTTCAGCGAGATACGACCTTCGCGGTTGACTACCCGATGCCAGGGCAGGTTCTCTTTCTCCGATGAAGTATGCAGCGCTCGCACGACCTGTCTGGCGGCTCGCGGATTTCCAGCTATTGTTGCGATCATACCGTAGGTAGCAACCGTGCCGTGTGGTATCTGTTGGACGGCTTCGATTATTCTTTGATGCAGCGTTTTCATGTGGATGCCCGAGTCATTCGATAGAGCGAGGGATTCGATCTGGATCGTCCCCGATTTGGTGATGAAGGGCGGCGGTCAGTCCGAACAGTACCGCCATGACATACCCCCCCTGTCCCCATGTCCACGCCCGCATGTACAGAAACGTAACGGCAATTAGAATCATGCAGGTATAGAGAGCTACGGCGGTTCCACAATCTGAGTAAGTCCATTTAGTGCGGTAGGTTCGATGTGCGGATCTCAACCCGGCCCATACCAGCGACACCAGAGCCAGCGATCCGATTAGCCCGGTTTCGGCGAGATAATGCAAGACGACATTGTGAGCCGACATCCCTTTTACTTTGTAATAGAGTGGAACGGTGCGAATGTCGGGATAAATGTCGTGAACGATCCGGAAATTGCCAATCCCGATGCCTGTTAGCGAATGATCAAGAAACGTCTTCCACGCTGTGGACCACTGGATGAGACGAAGAGCAACGGTACCCTTTGGATCGGAAAACGATTCGACAAAACTCTGGTACCGCCCCAATGCGCCGGCAAAAAAGTCACCTTGAAACATTACAAATATGGCGGCCAGCAAAACGAACGGCACGAAGATAGACTTGATTGTTTTCAGCGGTTGTCGGGCATTCTCGCGCCTGGCTTTTGTCCTTGCCAGTAAAACGAGAATTGGAACTGAGATGATTATGGCCACAAGTGGTGCCCGTGATTGCGAGGCGAAGATCGCCAGCCCGATAGCGAGACTAGCCGAAGCAAGCGCCGCCTTCTCCCATCGTCGCTCCGACCAGATCATCAGGGCCAACGCTATAGTCACGGCGGTCATTGCAAGTGTCTCAAAACCGAGTGAGGCCAGGCCGAATATGCGGACCTGTCCTCCCAGTATGATAAAGAGTCCAATGTTATACAGTGCAAGAGCAGAGACCAATCCTACGTAAAAGAGAAGGATTCTCCGAACTCCGATCTCAAGGGCAAACTTGAACACGGCTCGGAATGCCAGGTAGATGACAACTATCCGGAGCATCGGCACGACCGAATATCGTGGGTCATGGGCGAAGACCGCCGAGACGATAGTAGCTACTATCAGAACGACAAACGGCCAGTCGAACGGCGTTGACCGAATCTCTGTCCGTCGGCGCAGGAGGAAGTCGGTCGCCATTCCCATAAACAGAATCAGCATCAGAATGTCAAAGGCATGGATCGCAAAGGTTGATGTGATTCGTTGCGGCATGTAGATGCCAAGAGCAGCAAGAAAAAGATAGAACGTAACTCTTGGCGAACAAACCAGCCAGAAAACGACTATCGCTGCCGGCATGAGCAAGGCGTATTTGGCTCGTCCCAGAGAATACAGACCGATTGCCACCGCCGCCATCAGAGCGATACTGATCCAAATCACATACTGGGGTGCACGGGGGGAATATATCTCGCCCAGGTTTGTCCTGAGACTGCGAGCCAGTTCGGTCATGGTCTTAAGTTACAAAAAAAACCGTGCGGGGCAAAGAGCAAGGT
>DAOUUR010000110.1 GCA_030668045.1 bacterium | reverse complement strand
TTCCACGACGACCAGCATGGTACCGCTATTATTTCGGCAGCCGCACTGCTTAATGCCCTTGAGATCGTCAAGAAGGACATAAGCAAGATTCGGGTTGTGTTCTCTGGTGCGGGGGCAGCAGGAATTGCCTGCGCCAAGCTATACTGCACGATGGGTGTCAAACACGAAAACATTCTGATGGTGGATTCCAAGGGTGTCATGTACGATGGACGCGGTGACACTTTCAATAAGTACAAAGCTGAATTTGTACGCAAGACAGATTGTCATACTCTCGGCGACGCCATGAAGGATGCCGATGTTTTTGTGGGGGTGTCTCTAAAAGACCTGGTGACAAAGAAGATGGTCAAGTCGATGGCCAAGAACCCGATCATTTTTGCCATGGCTAATCCCGATCCGGAAATAATGTATCCAGATGCGCTCGAAGCTCGCAAGGATGTCATCATGGCCACCGGGCGGAGCGATTTCCCCAACCAGGTCAACAATGTGCTGGGATTCCCGTTTATTTTCAGGGGCGCTCTTGATGTTGCCGCTACGGCAATCAACGAGGAGATGAAAATTGCCGCGGCCATGTCCCTTGCGACACTGGCCAAGCAGGACGTACCCGAAGAAGTGGCAAGAGCTTATGGTGTCGATCACTTTACATTCGGAAGGGAATATCTGATCCCCAAACCTTTTGATGCTCGTATTCTGGTATGGGAATCGGCGGCCGTTGCTCAGGCTGCGATGGATACCGGGGTGGCTCGGGAACCGGTCGATATAGAAAAGTACAAGCACGAATTAGAAGGCCGGATCGGTCACGGACGCACGGTCATGCGCGTTATGGCCGACAAAGCAAAACGCAACCCCAAGACGCTTGTCTTCCCGGAAGGTAATTCCAGTCGAATTCTGCGAGCTGCCAACATAGTCCTCAAAGAAGGAATCGCTACGCCGATCGTGCTGGGAAATCCGGATGCAATTGCCAAGGAAGCCGAGGAGCACGAAATTTCTCTGAATGGTATCAAGATAATTGATCCGGTGACATCAGACAGACGTACTGAATATGCCAAGCGGTATTTTGAGAAACGGTGTCGCTCTGGCGCGAGATTAGATTCAGCGATCTGGACGATGCGAGATCGCACCTATTTTGGTATCATGATGCTTGAAATGGGAGACTGTGATGCGGTTCTCTCCGGTGTGACGCTGGATTATCCGCAGACGATTCGTCCGGCATTACAGATTATTGATCTGGAAGAGGGCGTGAGTCGTGCTTCGGGTATGTTTGCGATGATACAGCGCGATCATCTCTATTTCTTCGCCGATACTACGGTCAATATTAACCCGAATGCTGAGGAGCTGGCAGAAATCGCGATTTGTTCAGCGCGAGTGGCTAGACATTTCAATATTGAGCCGCGAGTTGCCATGTTGTCGTTCTCCAATTTTGGTTCGGTCCGATCACCGGAGTCCAATAAAGTGGCCGCCGCAACTGCTATCGTCAAAGAAAAGGAACCGAACCTGATTATCGAAGGTGAAATGCAGGCTGACACCGCCATGATGCCTGAGTATATGGCCAAGAGGTATCCTTTCTCACAATTGAAAGGGACGGCCAATGTGCTGATCTTCCCCGACCTGAATTCCGGGAATATCGCCTACAAGCTGGCTCAGAGACTCGGCGGACTTGAAGCTATTGGTCCGATCCTGATGGGTCTTTCCAAGCCGGTACATGTTTTGCATCCGACCCTCGATGTAAATGAAATTGTCGATATGGCCGCTATCGCGGTGGTTGAGGCTCAGAAATAGAGAGTGTGATAACGTTAAATTAGAGGCCGGAGTTCGCACTCCGGCCTTTTTTTGTATCTCGGCGACCTCATTATCGCAATGTTGGCAGATCGTTGACCTGTTTTTGTTTGCAATTTTGTGCGCTAAACCATAAACTATTGACTGGTTGGCTCGATATAAGGAATGTTGACACGGCTGAATTGTTTTCTGAGTTTCGCATTGTTTAAAGGGATTTGAATTTGGGTTTTTTTGACCTCTTCTCCAACGACATCGGGATCGACTTAGGCACTGCCAATACGCTGGTTTATGTGTTAGGGCAGGGGATTGTCCTCAACGAGCCATCGGTTGTCGCAATCGAGCAATCATCCGGCAAAGTTCTGGCAATCGGCTCGGCTGCCAAAGAGATGACTGGCCGCACACCTGGTGGCATTGAGGCGATTCGTCCACTCAAAGACGGTGTGATCGCTGATTTTGAAATCTCAGAAAAACTTATTGCCGATTTTATCCGACGTGTTGTCAGGCACAAGTTCCTGATGAAGCCGCGCGTGATTGTTTCGGTGCCATCGGGTATCACCGAAGTTGAGAAACGAGCGGTTCGTGATTCGGCCGAAAATGCCGGAGCACGCGAAGTCTATCTGCTGCAGGAGCCGATGGCGGCCGCTATTGGTGTCGGACTGCCGGTTGACCAACCTTCGGGTTGCATGATTATTGATATCGGCGGTGGGACCACCGAAATCGCAGTGATAGCCCTCAACGGTATTGTCAATGATACCTCTATACGCGTAGCTGGTGATGAGTGCAATGAAGCCATCATTATGTACCTCAAGAAAAACTACAACCTCCTTATTGGCGAATTGACGGCTGAGGATATCAAAATCAAGATCGGCTCAGCTTTTCCGCTGGAAAAGGAACTGACAGTAGATATCCGCGGGCGCGACCTTGTTGCCGGTGTGCCGAAAACCCTCAAGTTATCATCGGTGCAGGTCAGAGAGGCACTTTCGGAGACTATCGACAAGGTAGTCGAAGCTGTACGCCAGGCCCTCGAAAGAACACCACCGGAGCTGGCCTCTGATATTCTCGAACGCGGTATTATCCTTACCGGTGGGGGTGCACTGCTGAGAGGGTTGGATAAGCGATTGCGGCAGGAAACTAACCTGCCGGTCAACGTGGCCGAAGATCCGCTTACATGTGTCGCCAGAGGTACCGGCAAGGTGCTTGAGAATTTCGCCGAATTCACCAAAGTCCTCGAAAAAAGCAAGCGCGACTAGCAAGCTAGTCTTAGGTTCTCCCGAAAAGACACTGTGTTTGGCACCAGCCAGCAAGCCAGTGTTGCACTACTCCGAAAGAGTTAAGGCCTTCTGTACCATCGGTGTTTAGTTCCCCGCTTCAGTATTTAAAAAGAAACTTAGTTTCGCCGGTTAATCTTTTTCTGGAGTCAACTGTCCTAAGTATAGAAATTGATAAGTATGGGACGTAACGATGATGAGAAAATCGCTGGACTGGCAACTCTGGCAAAAGATGGTGACCGGCCAGCCTTTTCCGAACTAGTGCGACTACTGATGAAACCGATTGTAGCTCTGACATACCGAATGACACGGGACCACGACCTTGCCCGCGACCTTGCTCAGGAGACGTTTATAACTGCTTGGGAGAAGATCGAAACATTCCGAGGAGATGCTCGCTTTGACAGTTGGCTCTATCGGATCGCTTACAATAAGACACTCAACCATCTTGACCGCGTTCGCCGTGAGGTTTCCCCGGATACTATCGGGGATCAACCTGCTGTCGATGTAGCATCCAACCCCGAAGCTAACCTCAACCGGAGCGATCTGCAGGCCGATATCCTGGCTTTCGCCGCCAAGCTTCCTCCCCAGCAGCGGATTGTTTTTGATCTGCGCTTCTATAAAAGCATGAGCTTTGGCGAGATTGCCGATGTTACCGAAAAAGCGGAGGGGACAGTCAAGACCCATTACCGTCAGGCGGTTGAGAAACTGCGTCATTTTGCCAGAGAGCGAGGGTGGCGATGATGAACTGCACACAAATCCAACAGGAATTGATGCTGCTTTTCGGAACTGGTGACCTTCCCGAAGAAATCAGGTTCCATCTTGATAGCTGCCCGGAATGCCGCGACCTCGCAACCCAACTGGAGACGGCACAGAATAGACTCGGTGACGATGACGATTTCTACCCGAACGATTCAGAAGTCGAAAGGCTGGCCGTTTCTGTTGATGCTGCCATTGACGAAATCGAGTCGCGCAAGATCGAGTCGCGCAAGATCGAGCCGATCAAGATCGAGCCGGTTGCGCCGTCGCAGAATCTTCTTAGACCTAAGTATCTCGCTATTGCGGCTGCAGTCGTACTGGCTCTGGGAACATATCTGATTGGTCAGTTCTCAATAGACACGACGCCTCCATCTGCCGGTTACGAAGACGACAGTTATTTCTCAACAGTGTGGTCGGAGACCGACGAGGAACAGTATGAACCGAACGACCGCGCTATCGGGATGCTTATCAGCGATTATGCCGAGACCGCCCGGTTCTCCGGCGCCGATGAAATCCTCTCGGATATTACCGTGGAAGAATACGATTATATGATGGAAAATTTTGATATAGGAGACCTGCTATGAGAAACCTGCTGGCTCTATTCACAGGCGTAGCGCTGATGCTCTTGGCAGCCGGATCGCTGGATGCGGCAGATCAATATGGGCACGGTCAACGAGTACCGATGTTCGCTCAGGCGGATGGATCACCGCAGGGGCCGGGGCCGGGTCGTATGAACGGCGGCAAAATGGGCTGGAGCGAAGGTCGTCATGTCGAACAGCTTCGAACGCTCAAGCTGCTGGAACTGCTTGATCTCGGTGAAGATCAGGAAGTTGAGTTCATTACTCGATTCAGCAAATTCCGCAAATCTCTGCGGGCTATCAACGAAGAAAAAGAAAGCCATATCACTAAACTCGCCGAAGGACTCCATGACGGCCAACTGACTGATTCACAGATAAACGATCTGATCGATTCGATCAGAGAGGTCGGCGACCGGTTGAGGGTGGAGAGCGGGCGATTTATCGATGATTGTCGTGGTATGCTCACAGCCCCGCAACTTGGCAAGCTGGTTGTGTTCGAGATGAAATTCGAGCGCGAGCTACTTGGCCGGATTCGAGCATTCCGCGAGGAAGGTCGGATGCGAAAGTTGCAGGGAGAGCCTTCAAGTCCCGATGGAAAACCGTAGATAACAGAAAACGTAATAGAAAGGAGAACCATCATGAAACATCTAATCACAGCCGTACTAATACTCGCTCTGACAGCGGGTGCAGCGTTCGCCCAGCGTGGTGGACATGGGTTTGAGCCGGGTATGGACAACTTCGGCTCGCATAAGATGATGCAAAAAGGCCAGCACGGTCAATTCGGTCCGCAGGGTAAGAGAGACGGTTCCAGTCACATCCTTCGGTTCGCTGATGAGATCAATCTGAGCGAAGAACAACGCCAGACCCTAAAGGATCTTCAGTTTGATTTCAAGTTGGAGCAGATCGACCGTCAGGCTGAAGTCAAAAAAGCGGGAGTCACTCTCAAGGCATTGATGCGAGATGACGCCGCCGCCGAGAAGGATGTTTTCGAGGCTATCGACAAAGCTTCGGACCTCAAAGCCGACCTCCACAAGATGCGCTACGTTCACAGGAAGCAGATGAGAGACGTTCTGACCGAGGAGCAGCAGACAAAACTCAAAGAGCTTCGGTGGGATCGCGGCGACCGAGAGGTGGAAGAACGGAAAGTGATTCGCCGCCGCATGAAAAAAGGATAGTACCCAACCAACCTCCCGCACCACGATGAAGCCCGCTCCGGCGGGCTTTTTCTTTACGGTTCGCCCGCCTGCCAAAATGGCGCAAATTCTGTCATAATTACTTGACTTTAACGCAAAAACCGAACTAACTTGAAGTTATGACTATGAACCTTGACGCTATTCTCGAATTTGTTCGCCGGAAGGCCGACCGGCCGATGAAAATGAAGGAGCTGGCCAATGCTCTTTCTATTCCCCCTGAAGACTACACAAAATTCAGCCGCAAGATCAAGCAATTGCTGGATTCCGGCGATCTGGTGAAGCTTAAAAAGAACCGGATCGGGCTGGCTTCGGAGTTGAATATTGTGACCGGCCGGATTGTTATGACCCGTGGCGGTCTCGGGTTTATCGAGCAGGGGGAAGGCAAGCAGGATATTATGGTCACCGAAGGGGGATTGCATACGGCTCTTGATCGTGATCGAGTGATGGCTAGGCTCGGAAGTGTCAGGGCTGGACGGCAGACCGCGACGGTGATCAAGGTCGTTGAACGGTCGGGGCGGAATATTGTTGGCGTATTTTTCAAGGGCCGTAGTTTCTCTTTTGTTCGGCCTGACAACCCGCGTTTTCACAGAGACCTGTTTGTCCCGAGCGAAGCGACGCTTAAGGCTCGTAACGGCGAGAAGGTAGTGGCTCGGTTTGTCGTCTGGGACGATCCGCATCTGAACCCGGAGGGCAAGGTCGTTGAACGGCTCGGTGTACCCGGAAAACCGGGGGTCGATATGCTCACTGTCCTCCGAAGTCACAATCTTGCTGATAAATTCGAGCCGAACATTATTGAGGAGGCCGAGGAAGCGGCGGCCCGCTCCTATGGTTCCGAGAAAGCTCTCCGTCACGATTTTACCGCTGATTGTATTTACACGATTGATCCGGCTGATGCTAAAGACCACGACGATGCTGTCTCAGTGGAGCGTACCGATGATGGTTACCGGCTGGGCGTGCACATTGCCGATGTCTCGCATTTTGTCAGGCCGGGGACCGATCTTGATTGCGAGGCATTCACAAGGGGCAACTCGACCTACCTTCCGGGAATGGTGATTCCGATGTTGCCGGAGATTCTCTCCAATGATGTTTGTTCGCTGAAGGTAAATCAGACACGTCTGACTAACTCGGCACTGATTGACTTTGATAACAAGGGCGACATGGTCAAGTGGCGGCGTTTCGACGGTATCATCAAATCGAAAGCCAAATTGAGCTACGAGCAGGTAGAAGAGTACTTCAACGGTAACGACGCGGTGGTGCGATCAAAGAAAGTGCAGGCGAACTTGCTGGTTGCGAGGGAGCTGGCGACGCTGCTTGCCAAACGGCGGTTCGCGCAGGGGTCACTCGATTTTGATCTGCCGGAATCTTCGATAATACTGGACGAGAACGGCGAGGTACTGGAGCTTGGCAGCAAGGTGCGCATGGAGTCGCATCGGCTTGTCGAAGAGTTTATGCTTGTGGCCAATCGTGCTATGGCTCTGGAGGTGTTTCGGGCCGGGCAGAAAATGTTGTACCGTGTGCACGACCGCCCCGATAATGAAAAACTGCACGACTTCTCCAGTCTGGTCGCTCGTTTTGGTCACCGGTTCACCGTGTCGAAAAATATCCGTCCGGTGGACCTGGCTCGTTTTCTGGAAAAAGTCAAAGATACGCCCGAGGCTGATCTTATCAATGAACTGATGCTCCGTTCCATGAAAAAGGCGGTTTATCAGGGAGAGAACATCGGTCACTTTGGGCTGGCCTTTTCGCATTATACGCACTTTACATCGCCGATCCGACGGTACCCCGATCTGCTGGTACATCGTCTGTTGCGACATCTGAAGAACGGTCGTTACCCGGTTCAGTTT
>DAOUUR010000605.1 GCA_030668045.1 bacterium | reverse complement strand
GTCGCAACAAAAAGCGTGTCTTCCGCTCACTCTGGATAACACGCATTTCGGCAGCGGCCAAGTTGTGTGGTACCAACTACTCGACCTTTATGGCTGGTCTGAAGAAAGAAGGCGTAAATCTCGATCGCAAAGTCCTGGCTGATATCGCTGCCCGCGACATGACCACCTTTGCCGATCTGGCGAAAATCGCGTCCGGTAGCTGATTTTAGAAGTGCACCGCCATGTCACTTTTGGATGATGTTACCCGGCTCAGGGAAGAAGCCTCCAAACTTATTGACTCCGCTGAAACTGTTGAGGCCCTCGACGACCTCCAGATCACGTATCTGGGTCGCAAGGGCGCAGTTACGGCTATTCTCAAAGGGCTAAAAGACCTCCCGGTCGATCAGCGTAAGGAGGCTGGCGCTCAGGCCAACAAGGCGCGCGCTTTTTTGGAAGCAAAGATCAAAACGGCCCGCGAAAAACTGAGCGTTCCTCAGGCCCGTTCCGTCTTTGATCCCACCTTGCCCGGCACCGGCAATCGTGTCGGCGTTCGGCACATAATTACCCAGACAATCAACGATATCTGCCGCATCTTTCATGGCATGGGATTTGAGATTGCCCGCGGTCCCGATGTTGAGACCGACTACTATAATTTCGAGGGTCTCAATTTTCCACCGGATCATCCTGCGCGCGATATGCAGGACACCTTTTTTGTCGAGCACGGTCGACTCCTGCGCACTCATACCACGCCGGTGCAGGTACGGGAACTGGAACGAAGAAAACCACCAATCAAGATCATCACCCCCGGCAAGTGTTTCCGGAACGAAGCGATTTCAACTCGTGCTCATGTTGCGTTCCATCAGGTTGACGGCTTCCTTATCGACGAAGGTGTCACCCTGGCGGACCTGAAAGGTACGATGGTCGCTTTCTGTAAGGCGTATTTTGGAGAAGACGTGAAGCTGAAATTCCGTCCATCTTTTTTCCCGTTCACCGAACCTTCCGCCGAGGTTGACATCTCTTGTATCCTTTGCGGAGGCAAGGGTTGCCGGGTCTGTAAGCAGACCGGCTGGCTAGAAATACTTGGCTGCGGTATGATCGATCCAAACGTCCTAAAAGCGTCGGGGCACGATCCTGAAAAGTACACCGGTTTTGCATTTGGTACCGGTGTGGAACGACCGGCTATGCTCAAACACAAGATCAATGACATCCGGCTCTTTTTCGATAACGATATCAGATTCCTGAGGCAGTTCGGTTAGTATGGATATTTCGTATAAATGGCTATGTGAGCTGACCGGCCTGGACTGGTCGCCTGAGGATATGGCTAATCGTCTTACTCTCTGCGGAACAGCCTGCGAACATATCGAAGCGACTGATCGGTATCTCGACAAGGTAGTAGTCGGCCATGTGAAAGATGTTCTGCCGATTGAGGGTGCAGATAAAATCAAGAAAGCGGTTGTCGATATTGGAGCGGAGATTCTGGAGTTGGTATGTGGCGCTCCCAATGTAGCAGTTGGCCAGAAAGTGCCGGTGGCCTTAATCGGTGCGGAACTGGCCGGTGGGTTCCAGATCAAGAAAGCCAAGATTCGCGGTATCGTCTCAGTCGGGATGGTCTGCTCCGAACGAGAGCTGGGCATCTCCGATTATCACGCCGGTATCTGGGTGCTTCCCGATGATGCTCCGGTCGGTGATCTACTGGCGGAC
>DAOUUR010000078.1 GCA_030668045.1 bacterium | reverse complement strand
GTTGCAGCCGACTATTGATCTTGGCACCGGCACAATGAATCCCAACTTCGGTATGAATTTGAAAAGCGAAATCCAGCGGCCCCGCTCCTTTGGGAAGATGAATGAGTCTCCCCTCGGGCGTGAATACAAAAATATCCTCGGAGAAAAGGTCGATCCGAAGATACTCAAGAAATTCGGAAGGGTTCGTCATGTCGCGTTGCCATTCCAGAACATCCCGCAACCAGACCATCTGCCGATCCGAGCGACTCATCTGTTGGCGCCCCTCTTTGTAGAGCCAGTGGGCAGCGATACCGTTTTCGGCAACATGGTGCATCTGATGAGTCCGAATCTGAATCTCTACCGAACGAGTTTGCGGACCAAAGACCGTTGTGTGTAGAGAACGATAACCGTTTGGTTTTGGGTTGGCCATATAATCATGAAAACGGTCGGCCACCGGTTTCCACATAGCATGTAGAATTCCGAGAGCGTGATAACACTCGCGCTCTGTGTTGACGATTACACGAATCGCAAAGAGGTCATAAATCTGCTCAAACGGAACGCCGCGCACCTGCATCTTCCGATGTATCGAGTCAAGATGCTTAGCCCGACCATAAACAGTCGCGGCGATACCATCCTCCGCCAGAGCTTCCTTGATTGGCCCCACGACTTCATCAATGTAGGCCTCGCGCTCATCCCTGCGCTCTTTGATCCGTTCAGCAATATCGAAAAAGACTTCCGGCTCGAGATATTTCAGCGAGAGGTCTTCCAACTCGACCTTAGTCCGGGCCATTCCAAAACGATGAGCCAGCGGACAGTAAACATCGCGCGTTTCCTGTGCGATCCTTTTCCGTCGCTCCGGCGGCAAATGTTCCAGCGTCCGCATATTATGAAGACGGTCGGCCAGCTTGATGAGAATGACACGAATGTCTTGTGCCATCGACAAAAGCATCTTGCGAAAATATTCGACCTGCTGTTCTTCACGCGACGAAAAATGAACCATTCCGATCTTGGTCACTCCATCGACCAGCTCGGCCACCTCATCACCAAAGTCGCGTCTCAATTCCTCAAGCCCGACCTCGGTATCTTCTACGATGTCATGCACCAGTCCCGCCGCAATGGTGGCGGAGTCAAGATGCTGCTCGGCAAGAATGAATGCCACTTCCAGACAATGTTCAACATACGGCTCACCCGACTGACGCTTCTGTCCCTGATGAGCATTGTCAGAGAACTCATACGCTTTCCGAATCAGGGGGATGTTTACGTTCGCATTGAACGACTCAATCCGTATGATAAACTCAGCAAGATTCATTGGCCCTAATCGCTACTTGAAACACTGCCAAACAGTGACACGACCTCATCCATTACACGATCAACCGCAATTGTCTCCATACAACGACATTCCCCCGGTGGACAGGTGCAGCCTACCACCGTCGGCAAAATGATACGATCATCGCAACCCATCGGGCCCCATCGTACCGGAGACATGACCTGCTTTCCCGGATACAACCCAACAACGCCGGTGCCAACTGCAGCGGCCAGGTGAAGCGGACCAGTCGAATTTGCCACCACAACACTGGACAGCGAGAGAATTGCCACTAAGGTACGAAGATCGGTTTCGCCGGTGATCGTCTTTACCGCGATATTCTGGCGCTCAGAGGCAGCCGCAATGTCTCGACCTTCGTCCTCAGAACCGGTGATGACCACTTCGTAACCTTGTTTTGCCAAACCTTCATAGAGTGTAATAAAATGCTCCAGCGGCCAGGGTTCGGCTGATCCGCCCGAACCGGGATGCAGAACAACAAAGCGCTCGCCGACATTAAGATCACCGAGAATGCGCCTGGCATTACGCTTTTCTTTCTCGGTGGGATAGACGGTAGACGTTTTCACCGTATCACCATCACGGAAAAACTCCAGGAAATCGAGGTTATACTCCGACTCATGCTTCTTATTTGATCGACGGCTATGAAAAACATGGTGATTGAAAAAGACCGAATGAAACCTGCCCGCCGTACCGACACGGTTGGGAATACCGGCCTTGTAAAACAGTCGTGATATCTGCCGGTCCGGATACAGGACAACGACAACTTTGTACTCCTGCTGAGCGATGCCGTTGAGCACTTCTTTGCGATACCGTTTGTTGCTGACCAGTTGCGCGTTAAGAACGCGAACAATATTGTCAATCCTGTCGTTGTTCTCCAAAATCGGTGATGCGTACAACGACGCCAGCACATCGACCTGGCAGTCTGGGTAACGCATCTTGATCGTTTCTACAAGAGGCAACGCCAGAATCAGGTCGCCCAGTCGATCAGTCCTACTTATCAGTATCCTGTCACCAGCTTTCAAATCAAGCTGTTTACCCATTGTTGTCGTCCTCCAAAACCTGTTTCTCCTTGTGCCAGAGCTTGGCATATTTTACCAGAACGGCGGTCGCCGAAAGTACGGAGACTATGAATCCCTGCACACCGTCCCGAAAGCCTTGTCTTGAGATATAGTGTTTTATGAACGCTACCGGTGGCCGAACAACCAAATCGGCCCACCCTGCTTTTCTACCAGCCCTAAACGCCTCCTCGGCGCCCAGAGTCGTGTACGTATTGAATTTCTTCAGATAATGCTCCAGATCGGGATAGCTGTAATGCAACAGGTGACCCTTCAAATATCCTACCGGGCCATCAACAACGACTTCTTCATGCACGACCACCTCACTAAGTCGGCCTTTCGATTTCCGAAACAATCTCACCAGACGATCAGGATACCAACCACAATGCAGGATCCATCTTCCAAGAAATTCAGTTTTTCGGGGCATGTAGTAACCCGCCCGATCAGTCTCGCTGGCTACAACGTCCTGTATCTCTTTGGCCAACGTCGGCTCAACGACTTCATCAGCATCGATTGACAATATCCACTCGTGGGTCGCACGATCAACACCCTCCTGCTTGGCCGGTCCGTATCCTCGCCAAACCGGGCTGAATATCCGTGCTCCAAAACGGGTGGCAATCTCAACAGTCTTGTCGGTAGATTGACTGTCGATTACAACCAACTCATCGGCCCAATCGACCGAACTGAGACAACGTTCTATATTCGCCTCTTCGTTCTTTGTTATGATAACGACCGAGAGAGCCATCAGTTCTCCACTTTCTTCTGCGATGCCATCAGTTGAAGATAGGCATCAAATACTTGTTCGACCGTGATATCAAATATGTTGTCGGGGTGTTTAGCAACCACAAACCCGTCGTCCTGCCCAAAAGGTCGCCACAAGGTGAGATTTTTCCGCACCCCTGGATACATCGAAACAACCGGCACACGAAATGACCGGGCAATATGCACCAGCGATGTATCGGGACTGATCAGCAGGTCAAGCCGCTTGATTATTGCCGATGCGGCGGTGATAGACAAACGGTCCGGCACAAGATGCAATTTCTCGGGAATCTGATCACACAGTCTTTGTCCCTGATCGCGGTCAGCGGGTGTGCAGACGATGACAAATCGCGCCGATGAATCGTGGCCGAGGATTTTCTCGATCAACTCCGCCTGCTTCTGTTCGGCCCAACGGCGAGTTGCCGTACCAGCCGAGACATTAAATCCCAACAGCGGTCCCTGCGACCGACCATCGTTGACACTGGCAACAAATCTGTCGGCGATGTCCCGATCATTCTCACTTAAATAAACGGCGGCATGGCCACTCTCGTTTCCAGTATCAACACCGAAAGCGTCAAGCAGATGGAGCGTGTTGTTCACAATATGCCTGGACTCATCGACACCATTGAACCGATTGAAATCATAGTAGTCTGCAAACTGTTGTTTCCCAACCCCGATCCTCGGCTTGCGTGGAGTGCAATATTGGGAAAGCACCAGTGACGTCACCGAATCATCGCACAGCAAATCAAGGACACAATCAAATTGCTCACGCCGGATACGCCGGACCTCGGCAATATCTCTGAAGATATTCTTGCGATAAAGAAATATCATCTCGAATCGGGGATCATCTTTGATCAAGCCAACATTACCCGGCGAGCAGAGAATAGAAATCTTGATATGCGGGTAGTGACGTTTGAGGGTGTCAATAACCGGCAGCGAAATGACCATGTCGCCAAGCTTGGTTTCGGGTCGAAGAAGCAGCACGCGTTTAACCTGAGTTCCATCAAGTGGCGTTTGGTCAGGCTGTCCCCTCTTGAGAAAGACTCTAAACAAAGCAAAAAATGCGGCCTTGACACCGTGCTCTGCACGCTTGAGGTGAGCTGCAGGATGTTGTTCGGGCATCGTCTGCATCATACATCCCTGAACTGCAACTGGTAGAGACGGTGGTACGTTCCCTTCCGCACCAGCAGCTCCTCATGAGTACCGCTCTCGGAGATCTTCCCTTGATCGACAACCAGAATACGATTGGCATGCTTAATAGTAGAAAGCCGGTGAGCCACGACCAATGCCGTCCGCCCGGCCATCAGTTTGTTGATCGCATCCTGCACGAGAACTTCCGACTCCGTATCCAGCGCTGAAGTAGCTTCATCGAATATTAGTATCTGTGGATTCTTCAAGAGTGCCCTTGCGATTGCCAGTCGTTGTCGCTGTCCCCCGGAAAGACGTACTCCGCGTGCACCGACCATCGTGTCGTACTTGTCGGTCATCTCTTCGATGAACTCGTGCGCGTTAGCCATCCGAGCTGCGTCGTACACTTTCTCATCAGTAATACCATTCTGGCCATAGGCGATATTTGCACGAACCGAATCATTAAACAACAGAATTTCCTGCGTAACAATTCCGAGCAGGCTGCGCAGTGAGGCAATAGTCAGGCTTCTGATATCATGTCCGTCGATTGTGATCGCACCGCCCTGAGGATCGTAGAACCGCGGCAGCAGATCGAGCAGCGTCGACTTGCCACCCCCCGATGGTCCTACCAACGCTACAACTTCGCCAGCCTTGACTTCAAAAGAAACACCGTCAATGACTGTAACCTCGGGGTTGTAACCGAACCGCACATTGTTGTAGACTATCCCATCGGAAAACGCCTCTATCGAACGAGCACCGGGCTGATCAATGATCTTCTCATCGGTGTCGAGCACTTCGAATATCCGTTCGGCGGCAGCCATCCCTTCCTGGACTCTGATATGAATCTGGCTGAGTGCCTTGACCGGTTTGATCAGCGAGAACATGGCGATGACGTAGGTCATGAAATCGCCGGCGTCGAGTTCCCCTGTTCCGGAGATAATCCGTGTCCCGGCATAAATGAGGATTACTATTCCAGCAATCGTAGCGAGTGTGTCGTTGATCGGCGAGGACAGATGACGAATACGTGTCATGCGAAGTAGCGAACGGAAAAACTCTCGCGTAGCAACGAAGAACTTGGTGGTCTCGAACTTCTCCATCGAAAACGCTTTGACAATCCGTATGTTGCTGATCGCTTCTTCCAGTACCGAGTTGACGTCGGCCATTCGGTCCTGAGCGCGGGCTGAATACTTGCGAAGTTTCTTGCCGAGGAACCAGATAAACCCGAACACCACCGGCATAACAAAAAGCGAGATCAAGGTCAGCTTCCAGCTGAGGATTATCAGGAACGATAGGAACACCAGCACCGACACCGTCTCGGTCACAAGGTGATTGAAACTGATATCGATCGAATCGTTGAGGACGACAACATCGTTGGTCACTCTGGAAAGCACCTGCCCGGTTCGCCTTTGATGGAAGTAATCAAGTGACAGCCGTTGATACTTCTCAAACAATCTTTCCCGGAAATGCCTGATCACCGACTGCTGGACATACGCCATGAAAAAGCCCTGCAGGTAGAAAAAGATATTCTTCAGCAGAACAACTATGAGGATTGCCCAGCAGAATCGATAGAGCGTATCAAGACGGGTCTCCGCCGCAACCAGATTGTTGACCCATCCCTTCATCGTCTCTTTGAGACCGACAATCCCGCCGGTCACCTGCGCAGCTACGTCTTTGGGCGAGTCAGCTTGGGTGCCCTGATCGACCGAGCGATGTATTTCAACCTGCGTCTGCGGCATCCCCGGAATCTGTTCGACCTGGAACAACGTCATTAAGAGTGGCCCCGCCAACCAGATCAGTAAGCCAGAAAACAGAGCATAGAGTGCCGCCGACACCGACGCCGTTACCAGTTGCTTCCAAAAGGATTTCAGGACCGAGAATGTTCGCCGGTACAGATTCACCTGTTAACTCCAAAGAATTCCATAAGTAAGTAATATCATTGATGCCCCACCCTAAGTCAACTCGTATAACTTCGTACGCTTTATAGGATTATGCGGACGGCCCCCGCTGGAACCGTCAATTCGAACTTGCTTCCGGGAACTTTGGCCCGCGCCTTGTACTCGCGGCGCTTACCGGTCAGACGGAACTTGTCGCCATCGTCAAGCTCAAACCGCTTCACCCGCCAGCCTTTTTTCTGTAAATCGTACCGAAGAGTAAGCTGCCAGGCACAACCGGGCTGATAGATGACATACTCCCGGAACTTTTTCTTATCCTGCAACAACTCAACCGTAAGACCCGACTCATTCCCCACTTCCGGAGGTTCCATGAAGTATCGCTCCAGGCTGTGATCGAGATTGAGAACGGCACAGTTCAAGCTGCCGAAAATATCGGTTACCGCCTCGTAAACATATTCGCCCGTTGACGGAAAGAATATCTTCAACGAATCGGAGCGCATCCAGCCCTTCAGTGCACCTTTGCCAAGATACCCACGACCGCCGAGTGCAAGTACTGCGTCGTCCTGGAAGATTTCGAGTCTAAACGAAGTCGGCTTGCCATCGCGATGAACCCTGGCATCGAACAGATACGCCTCCACCGGGATTTTAGTTTGTGCACGTTGGTCCGGCTTCTCTCCTGTGGGGGCTCGACGATATGAGATACCACATCCGGACAGCGCCACCACGAGAAAGACCGTCACACAGCAAGTAATGCGTCGCTTCATAATCAGTAACCGAGGAGAAGCTTGCCGATAGTCAACACAAAAGGACCAATTATCACCCAGAACCAACCCATAATGATCATTGCCAACAAGAGAAGCGGCGCAATGCGATCAAGTCGGGCCATGATATGCTCAAGATCGGGTGGCAGCAAGTTGCGCAGGATATGAGAACCGTCAAGCGGAAACAGTGGGATAAGATTAAAAAAGGCGAGCGTTAAGTTGATCCAAACCGCCGTCTGAAGAAATACGAAGAGGCCGTCGGGAAGACCGGTCATCGCGGCACCGGCTATCCGGAAACAGATACCGGCAACAATCGCGATAGCTATATTGGAGAGTGGGCCGGCGGCGGAAATCCATATATCAGCAACACGGGGGTTGTCGAGGTTGGCCGGGTTCACCGGCACCGGTTTGGCCCAACCAAAACGGAACCCGGACATGATCATGACAATCACACCCATCATATCAAGATGCGCCAGCGGGTTCAGGGTCAACCGTCCCATATTGCGGGCGGTGGGATCACCAAACTTATACGCCGACCAGGCGTGGGCGCACTCATGAACAGTAAGCGAGAATATCAGAATTGGAAATCCGATAATCGCTCTTGATATAAAGTCTTCTCCAAACACTAACAATCCAATCTCGTTAAATTGTACGCGGCAATATCGAGAATGACTCGGGAGAATCAACCAAAAAGTGGCAAGCCACCTCCAAGAGTGGCGAGCCACTTCTAAGCACTTATCGAAGAAGGGTCTGGGTGTTGTGACACCTCTAAGGGTGTCGGGAAACTGCTGGTGAGTTCTGGTCACAGAATCGCCACAACCGGTCTCGTCCCTCTTTAATACCGATACGTGACGTACGAACGATCTCAGGTTGTGGCTCATGACGATCTTCCAGATACAAAGTATTGCCGCACAGATCAACACCGTTCTGCTTACGAGTCAATCCGAACGACCGACAGAATTTCCCCGGCCCACTGAGCAACCCAATCGATTTCTTGCCGGGTGATCGTTGGCTCATAATATCGACACCCTCAACCGGCTCGGCCGCTCGAAGCAACAACGCGGCGGCGTGATTTTCAGGCTCGGTTACGAAATTGAGACAATGATACATACCATAGATGAAATAGATATAGGCAACACCGGGTGGGCCGAACATAACTTCGTTTCGTTTGGTCCTGCCTCGGGCCGCGTGACATGCCGGATCGCCCTGACCGACATACGCCTCTACCTCGACAATTCGAGCAACCAGCTTTCCCTCC
>DAOUUR010000129.1 GCA_030668045.1 bacterium | reverse complement strand
AGGATGAGGCCTCCATTAAGGTCAGTCAGCTGCTAAAGAAGAAATCGATCTCCGCAGATCACCTCGTCAACGACAGTTCGCGCCGAACCTCTATTAAGACGAGAATTATTGCGCACGGTCAGCAGGTTGTGCGGGCCGACCGTGAGGATAGAAGCGAGCTGGATGAGACGACCTGGAAGAAAGTGCTGGCCCGTTTTGAAGCTGTCGCCAATGACATACAGGCGGTCATAATTTCCGATTATGGTAAAGGTGTCATTTGTATGCCGCTGTTGGAGCGCGTTATTGACCTATGCCGTGCCAAGAATATTTTTGTCGCAGTCGACCCTAAGGAGACACATTTCCACAACTACCGGAGAGTGTCGTTGATTACACCGAACCACCATGAGGCCGGTTTTGCATACGGACGTCGGATTGTCACTGAAACTGATTTGCTTGATGTTGGCCACGGGCTTCTGCGCAAGCTTGAGGCGGAGTCGATCCTGATTACTCGTGGTGCCGATGGTATGTCACTGTTCCAAACCGGCGCTGACCCGACCCACATCCCGACTTTTGCTCGGCAGGTCTTTGATGTCACGGGGGCGGGCGATACGGTTATTGCTTCGTTTGTCTCGGCGATGTGTGCCGGTGCAAATCTTGTCGAAGCGGCCATCATTGCCAATGCCGGAGCCGGTGTGACAGTCAAGGAAATCGGAACCGCTACGGTCAGCGGTAAGGAACTGCGACGCGAGCTGGAGCGCAATATCCGCAACGGTAACCTGGCCTCGACTGTTTCTGCCAACAACTCCTGAGTCATGCTTGTGACCCGACTGTTGCTCTCGCTGTTAGTCTTTCTGGTCGCGCACCGGACCGCTTCTGCCAACGACGCAATCTTTACATTCAATCCCGGCAACAGTGTTACCATTGATATCATAGAACGGAAAACAACTTCCCACATGTCCGACAGTACGGCCCTGTTTTCGGTTGGCAGTGAGGCTATTGCGTCCTTAAGCATTGTCAAAACTGGCCGAGGCTACTGGGTGACAGATTCGCTTCTGGATTTTGTCCTGTCTCTCGGTTCCGATACCCCTCCCACGCGACTAAAAGAAGCTTTCCAGACGAGTGTGGTTGTATTGGAACTCGATAACAACGGACTGGCTCTGGAAGTCCCGGAGGTAGATTCATCCTTGAATCGTCTCGACACGACTATCGGTCAAGGGTGGACTTCGATCATGCAGAAGGCTCGGGGAGATGGTGGCGAGAAAACTCAGAAAGCTAAGCAATGGAACCGACGGCTGCAACCGTTGCTGGGGAAGCCGGTTGAGGTGGGAACATATTTTTTCAACGAGGGAGAATATCCCGACCTGACCGGTGAACCGTTTCGGTTTTTTGACGTCATTCGCGTTGTCGATACTTCGCGTGTCAATGATGTTCTCGTTGCAACGCTTGTGATCGAGTCTCACTCGCGGCCGGGAGACCTGCTCCGGGTAACCGGTCTGGACGCTACGGTTATTGCTGAAGCTTTCGATTTGTTGCCGGAGGAATGGGAAAACCTTGACACCGTCTCGTCTCTGGCTCATGTTCGGACCGAGCGGAAGGTTACAGTACGGTCGATGATGCCGCAGAGTGAAAAATCTGAGGCCGAAGTATTGACGCGTCGATCCGATATCGGAGGTGTAGAGGTGACCGTCCGATTGATAGAAGTATCCGAGATGACGTTTGAGTACCGGCATGATTCCGGAAGGCCCGCACACAAATGAAAAATCTGATCGCCAAAGCCGAAGTGCCGAAGCTGATGAAACATCTCCGCCGGGCGGGCAAAAAGGTTGTTTTCACCAACGGCGTTTTTGATATCCTCCACCGCGGTCATGTTGATTATCTGGCCAAGGCGAAATCACTTGGCGACGTTCTGATTGTCGGGCTCAATAGCGATGCTTCGGTCAGGCGGCTGAAAGGTCGATCCCGCCCGCTACAGAAACAGCACGACCGGGCTGCTATCCTGCTTGCTCTTGAGGCCGTTGATTATGTCGTTCTCTTTGGCGAGGACACCCCGGACCGTCTGATCCGGTCAATCAAGCCGGACATACTGGCCAAAGGGGCGGACTACAAGGCCTCCGAGATTGTTGGCGCCTCGTTTGTCAAATCGTACGGGGGGAAAGTCAAGCGAATGCGTTTGACGCCGGGAAGATCAACCAGCGCCCTGGTGAAAAAGCTGTAGTTGTTTTTCTCCGTCACGTTGCGCTCTTGCGTTTCAGCTGAATCCTTCTTTTATTAACCTTTCTATGGACGACCAACAAGCCAGACCGCGCGAAACGCTCAGGGAGACACTTGCGGCGAAAGGTTACTGGCCCGCTGAGGCGGCTCATTTCCTTTCCGAAGGCAAGTATTCCCGCGTAGTGGAATTGTGTCGGGAGAACATCCCTTCGCATCCAGATCTGGTTTCGGCTCGTCTGATATACGCGCAGGCGTTGTATCATGCTGGGCAAATGGAGGTTGCCGAAAAAGAATTCCATCACGTCCTTAGGCAGGACCCGGACAATATCGTGGCGCTGCGGTTTCTTGGCGATATCAAGAATCGACAGGACGATCAGTTTGGCGCAGAGGCCAATTATCAGCGCATCCTGCAACTCGATCCGGACTGCCGGGGAATCAAATCGGAACGGGTGATTGCTGCTGATCGCTCGACCACTCGCACGATAACATTGACACGAAAGGCCGAGGCTTCGGCCAAATCGCCCAAACCGTCTTTGCGGGAGATACCTTTCTACACCGAGACAGTTGGCGATCTGTATCTGGCCCAAGGTCACCTTCGGATGGCGTCGGAAGTTTTCAGGACGCTGGACCGAATTGGTCACAATCCCAGAATTCATGAGAAGTTGCTTAAAGCAGAAAAAAAGCTTGGAGAAAAGGATAGACAAAATGTCAGCAAAACGGATTAATGCTTTACGTAAGAAAATGCGAGAGGAAAATCTCGACGGGCTAATCGTTAATAACCTTGCCCATGTGCGCTATCTCTCAGGATATACTGGTTCCTCTGGTCTTCTCATTATTACCGGAAACGCTGCCGACTTTTTTACTGATTTTAGATACACTGATCAGGCGCGCAAGGAAGTTACCGGTGCGAAAATTCACATCATAAAGTCCGGTTTCGCAACTGCGCTGGTTGATTTCCCACAGTTTGATGTCCGGAATCGCAAGTACGGATATGATGGCGAGCATCTGGCCGTTGCCGAGCGCAGTCGTCTGAAGAAGTCTCTGGGAAAATCGGTTCTGCTTCCGGCTCCCGACGCTTTTGCCGAACTCGGCTGGGTGAAGGATCGTGACGAGATCGCAGAGATTACCAAGGCGGTCAAGATAACCGATACGGTCTTTGAGCGCATCTTGCCATTGATCGTACCGGGGGTACGCGAGATCGAGTTGGCTGCGGAGATGGAGTATCAGATGAAAATGCTCGGTTCAGAAAACCTGGCATTTGAGACGATTGTAGCGTCCGGCTATCGTTCGGCGATGCCTCATGGCATAGCTTCGGCTAAGAAAGTGAAGAAGGGTGAGTTTGTTACATTCGATTTCGGAGCTACGGTAAACGGTTATGTTTCTGATATTACACGCACTGTCGTGGTCGGTAAAGCTACCACTCGCCAGAAGAAAATATACGGTATTGTTCTTCGGGCCCAGAAGGCAGGAATTCGCAAAATCAAGGCCGGTGTGACCGGTGTGGCGGTCGATGCAGCCTGCCGCAACATTATTACACGGGCTGGATACGGCAAGCAGTTCGGCCACGGTACCGGCCACGGGATCGGGTTTATTGTCCATCACGGACCCAGTCTGGGGTCTAAGTCAACCGATAAGTTAGTGGCTAACAACGTGATAACAGTTGAGCCCGGCATCTATGTCTCCGGTTGGGGAGGGGTTCGTATTGAAGATGACGTAGTCGTGACCCGCACCGGCTCAAGAGTGTTGACCAAGGCGCCAAAAAACTTGTTGGAACTGTAGGCCAAATATCTTATAAGTTTCATATAGTACGATGGCCCCATTTGTAATTGGTTGGGGACATCGGGATAGTGTGTTTTTTGATACTGTAAAGGGATTATGTTTATCAACGAGTCAAATATCAGGAAGCTGATCAGGCTGATCGAAGAATCCGACATTGATTCAATCGAAGTGTCCGGCTGGGGACGCAAAGTAAAAATAACGCAGCGGGTTGATGCTGCCTCCAACGGCCACGGTTCGGCCCCGGTTGTGATGGCACCGCAGGCGACAGTTTCTCCGCAGGCTGCCCGGAGTCCCGAAATTGCGTCGGCTCTGGCACCAAGCGAGACAACGACCGGTGACACCGGTCGCTATGTTGAGGTCACTTCACCGATGGTTGGTACTTTCTATACCGCCCCCTCACCGGAAGCATCACCGTACGTTTCGCCCAACGAGAAAGTTGTAACCGGACAAGTGCTCTGTATTGTTGAGGCGATGAAGCTGATGAATGAGATCGAATCCGATGCCAGTGGCCGGGTGGTTGAGATTCGCGGTGAGAACGGCAAACCGGTGGAGTATGGACAGGTATTGTTCGTGATTGACCCGGAAGGTGAGATCACCAACTGCGAAAGGGATTTCCATGAATCTGAAACAGATGCTGGTTGAGATGCTCAACCGCAAGGCGTCCGATCTACACATCAGGGTCGGTGTTCGACCTCACGTTCGAGTTAACAGCCGACTCGAACAACTTGCTGCCGAACCGATAACGATGGAATTGATGGAGCAGATCGTCACTCAGATTCTCAATGAGGCTCAGCTTGAACGTTTCCGCCGCAGGAACGAAATGGATCTGGCTCTTTCGGTAGCCAAACTGGGCCGATTCCGGATCAACCTGTATCGCCAGCGCGGCACCTCGGGTATCGCAATTCGCGCCGTCAACACATCAATTCCATCCTTTGAAGGTCTGGCTCTTCCCGATGTCGTCAAGAAACTTGCCCAGATACGCCGCGGTCTTATTGTAATTACCGGTACCACCGGTTCGGGCAAGTCAACCACTCTGGCTGCTATGATCGAAGAAATGAACGCCTCCCGCTGTGACAACATCCTGACGGTTGAGGACCCGATAGAGTATATCTATCGAGACAAGAAATCGATTATCTCCCAGCGCGAGGTGGGCGGCGATACCGAGTCATTTGCTTCGGCTTTGCGCCATGCGTTTCGTCAGGACCCCGATGTCATCCTGATCGGTGAGGTTCGTGATCTTGAGACGATGTCAATCGCACTAACAGCGGCCGATACAGGCCATCTGGTGCTGACGACCCTCCATACACTCAACGTCGTGGAGACGATTACTCGAATCATCTCCTTCTTCCCGCCGCATCAGCATCAACAGATCAGACTGCTTCTGGGCGGCACTCTTCAGGCGATCATGTGTCAGCGATTGTTGCCTCGATCCGACATGCCAGGCCGGGTTCCGGCTGTGGAGGTGATGATCAACTCTGGTGCTATTCGGGAGTGTCTTATCAATCCAGAGAAGACGGCGGATATCACCGAACTGCTTGAGCAGGGCGGAATTCAATACGGTATGCAGACGTTTGACCAGTCGATCATGAAGCTGTACAAGCAGGGTATGATATCATTTGAAGAGGCTATGACCCACGCCAGTAACCCGGATGATTTCGATCTCCGCCTGAGAGGTATCACCGGATCCTCTGATCGCTGGGGCGATGATGAGGAACCATCTGAAGCTGGTGGTAGCCGTTCTGATAGCTCCAGTGATTTCCAGAAATACTAAGCCCAAAGACGCCAACTGATTCAGGCCCTGGACAATTCCGGGGCCTTTTTGTTTCCAGCAGGATTTATCATGGCTCATGGCTGTAGCGAAATACTGGTGGTAGTCTCGTCTTTGGGGTTGAAATATGTGGTAATTTTGTGTATATTTTGTGATACTTTCGATGGTATAGTTACGAAAGCTTCAGACGAGTTACAACTGAGGATTTGTTAGGATAGATGTTTGAAAAAGTACTTATAGCCAACCGCGGCGAAATTGCCCTTCGGGTGATCCGTGCCTGCCGCGAAATCGGCCTGAAGACAGTGGCTGTTTATTCCGAGGCGGACCGCGACGCTCTGCATGTTCGGTTTGCCGACGAGGATATTTGTATCGGTGAGGCTCTGCCGAAGAAATCATATCTGGACACCAAACAGATAATTGCGGCAGCCGAAATCACCAACGCTGGCGCTATTCATCCGGGGTACGGATTCCTGGCGGAAAACGCCGACTTTGCCGAGATCTGCCAGTCGTGCGACATCACCTTTATCGGCCCGACGCCAGAGCAGATTCGTCAGCTTGGCGACAAAGTGATGGCTAAGGACATGATGAAAAAGGCGGGCGTTCCGACTATACCCGGATCGGAAGGATCGGTGCCGACTTTTCAGGAAGCTGCTGAAGTGGCCCATGAGATCGGATACCCCGTCATTCTCAAGGCAGTTGTAGGCGGTGGTGGAAAAGGAATGCGGGCCTGTCGGGATGATGCTGAACTCGAACGCGGGTTCCATGTGGCCGCCAGTGAAGCAGGCAACGCCTTTGGCAATCCCGATCTCTATCTGGAAAAACTGATCGTCAACCCGCATCATGTCGAGATTCAATTGATGGGCGACAAGCACGGCAACTACTTTCACTTTGGCGAACGTGATTGCTCGTTGCAACGACGCCATCAGAAACTGCTGGAAGAAACCCCGTCACCCTTGATGACAGACCAGCTCCGGGAACAGATGGGTCACGCAGCTGTCGAAGGTGCTCGTCAGGTTGGTTACCACGGCGCTGGGACGATGGAATTTCTGGTTACCGATGATCTCCAGTTCTATTTTATGGAGATGAATACGCGTATCCAGGTGGAGCATCCGGT
>DAOUUR010000613.1 GCA_030668045.1 bacterium | reverse complement strand
GAACTCAACAAACTATTGACACTGGCACCAACGCCGTCGAGCGGGTTCCGTCTGATGGAGACACTGGGACTCCTGAAGGTCATTCTGCCGGAGTTGCAGAACTGTGTTGGCGTTGATCAGCCGGGTGGATACCACAAGTACGATGTCTTTGAACATACGATGCACATAATGGATACCTGTGACTCTCGATTGCCGTTACGCATGGCGGGGCTCTTTCATGATATCACGAAACCGATTGCAAAACGACTGGTCGAGGGTGGCGCAACTTTCTATGGACATGAGGGCACCGGCGCCAAAGTCGCGGCGAGTGTCCTGAAACGGCTGCGCTACTCCAACGATTTCATCAAACAGGTAACCACTCTGGTTGAACGGCACATGTTCACTACTGATGTCACACCGAAGGGTCTTCGTCGACTTGTCCGTCGCGTGGGTGTGGACTTGATTTTTGATCTGCTCGATCTCCGTCGCGCCGATGTTGTCGCACAGGGGATGGGTGGCATCACTGAGGACGTCGATCAATTTGAGACTGACATCCGTGCGGAACTTATGCGTAAACCTCCTCTTAGCGTCACCGACCTGGTGCTTGACGGGAGTGACATCATGCGAATATTTAAGATAGAACCCGGTCCTGTGGTCGGGCAGATATTGAATCATTTGTTGGAAAAAGTTCTCGACGACCCCAATGCAAATAACAGCGAGACTCTTGCAAGTTTTGCTCGCGAATACATAGAACAGAAGGAAACGTTGTCCGATATAAACAATCTCAAGGAACGCGATAAATGAAAATTCATGAGTATCAGGCAAAAGAGATTTTTGCCGAAGCTGGGATCCCGGTACCATTTGGTAAAGTAGCCAGCGATCCGGCCGAAGCAGTCCGAATTGCCGAAGAAATCAATCGACCGGTGATGGTAAAATCACAGGTGCATGTCGGTGGCCGCGGCAAAGCCGGTGGCATCAAGTATGCCGAGAATGTTGAAGCTGTGAATGTCCTCGCGCACAGTATCCTTGGTATGGAAATCAAGGGGCTTACGGTCAAGAAGGTTCTTGTCACCGAAGCCGAGGACATTATCTCAGAATCCTATGTCGGGATCATTCTTGATCGTGTCTCCAAACGACCGGTCATAATGGTTTCATCCGCTGGTGGTATCGACATTGAGGAAGTCGCCAAGAAAACTCCCGAAAAGATTACAAAATTGGCGGTGGACCCGGTAGTCGGTCTGAAAGCCTACCAGGCTCGCAATCTGGCTTTGAAGCTGTTTCGTGATATCAAACAAGTGCGCGAGGCGGCGGACATTATTATGAAACTCTACGACGTATTCTGGGATTGTGATGCATCGTTAGTTGAGATCAATCCGCTGATCAGCAACACTAACGCAAAAGTGATTGCTCTTGATGCCAAGATTAATATCGATGATAACGGTCTCTATCGTCAGAAAAACATAGCCGCCATGCGTGACCTTGATGCCGAAGTACCCGAAGAAGTCGAAGCACGCGAGGCTGACCTGTCTTTCATCAAACTCGACGGTAATATCGGATGCATGGTCAACGGTGCGGGTCTTGCAATGGCCACGATGGATCTGGTCAAGCGCTATGGCGGGGAGCCAGCCAACTTTCTCGAT
>DAOUUR010000582.1 GCA_030668045.1 bacterium | reverse complement strand
GTCCAAGGTGGCCCGGTGTCGCTGAGCGGTGAGCAACCTCACATGGCGTCAGCGTTGTTGCTCGGGTCTTTATGCAATCGAGGAAGTTTCGGTGGTGCTCGGCGCTCTTATACAGGTGAATCTCGTTTGGTCCGATTACAGAATCTTGTAACGATTTCGGATAAGTATCAAATCTCTTTCCGAGTTCTATCCAGCCTTGGGTCCCCTCGAAGCGAACTCCGGTCCACTTCTTAGCATCAGTCTTGCATATCAGTTCAACGCCATTAGCGTATCGTGCGCGAAAATGAATGTTTGTTGGAGTAGTGAACAAGCCGTCTTTGGGAAACTCACCACCTAAATCTTCGACCTCGATTGGGCCGGTATCATCAGTTCCGTTACCCCACTGGCCCATGTCAATTGAATGTGCTCCGAGGTTCGTGGTCTGTCCGCCGGAGTAATCAAGCAGGAACCTGAATTTGTACAGACATCGGTCCACATGATACGGTTCCCACGGCGCCGGGCCCAGCCACATGTCGTAGTCGAGGTCTTCCGGGACCGGCATCGGCTTCCAGTCACTGGCTGGGCCGGTTCGGTTATTGAGACCAACAGGAGTCAGGATTCTTTCCAACCGGCCGATTCGTCCGTTGCGGACCAGTTCGCAGGCGAACCGAACCTTACCGCTTGAACGTTCATGGCTTCCGGTCTGGAAGGTTACACCGTGACGGCGAACGGCGTTGATCATTGCCCTGCCTTCGGCAATGGTCAGTGTCATCGGCTTTTCGCAATAAATATGCTTGCCGGTCCGGGCAGCCATGATCGATATGACCGCATGCCAGTGGTCGGGTGTAACAACCGTGACGGCATCGATGTCATCGCGTGCAATCAATTCACGAAAATCCACATAAGCAGAGCATCCGCCGAAACCTGAGTTGGCTTTTTTGTTTGTGTAGTGATCGTTGACGATCTTTTGCGCAGGCACCCTGCCGAGAAAATTCCCCTTCCAGCCGTTCTTGTACCAGTGGCCGTACTCTCTACTGCCGGTTTCAACATCGCAGACGGCAAGGATTTGCACATCGTCCTCACCCATGAAAGCCCGCAGGTTGTTTGTACCCATACCTCCGAGACCGATACAACCCATTGTAATCCGGTTACTCGGAGCATTTGCGCCAAGAACAGACGAAGGAACTACATAGGGAAAAGCAACAACCGCAGTCGCAGAAGCTGCGCTTTTGAGGAAGTTTCGTCTCGTGAGATCATGTCCTTGTTTTTTCATTTCTGCGTTCCTGTCATTATGAAAAGTACATCATACCTGCTCAGATATCTCGTATTTGCTGCGATACTGGCGCTTGATCAGTTTGTTGGCATTGTCGTTATCGATGAACTTCTCTGTCTTCGAATCGAATTTCAGTTTTGCGTTGCCGACTCTGTGAGCGATATTAGCCGCATGAACCAGGGTAAGGCTCGGATGGATAATTTCAACATCTCCGTTAGGTCTTTTTCTATCCTTGATACGCTCAAGAAAGTCTTTAGCGTGTACGTCATCCGAAGGCCGGCCAAACATTTGCTCCACAACTTTTCCTCCGGAGGTTGTCACCTGCCAGCCTCCCCCGTGGCGACCGAGAGTCAGCATAAGATCAGAGCCATATAATTCGAGACGCGTTGAGTTCTGTGTCCAGTAAGGAAATTCATCATTTCGGCGGATAGTACCTGTTGTCTTACGCATATATTTGGGATAGTTAGTCAGTTCGAGTGTCATCACAAAGTCGCTGAAATCATAGGTGACAATTTGAACGTCCGGTACCTCGGCATCATCACCCTTGTGAAAAAAACGGCATCCTGAACAGGCAACAGCTTG
>DAOUUR010000274.1 GCA_030668045.1 bacterium | reverse complement strand
GGTCCGAGGCAGCTACGGTCGTCAACAACTGTGCGGCAGCCCTCTTCCTGATTCTAAACACGCTGGCCAATCGAAAGAAAGTTTTGATATCTCGCGGTGATTTGGTGCAAATTGGCGGAGGTTTTCGTATCCCCGATATTCTCAAGCGTTCCGGCGCCAGACTCTCGGAGGTCGGAGCTACCAACATCACTACGATTGACGACTACAGCAATGGTATTGATCCGCAGACCAAGATAATCCTGCGCGTGCACAAGAGCAATTTTGTTCAGGCTGGCTTCACCGAAGAAACTCCGCTGAAAGACCTGGTTGCACTGGGTCGGGAGCACGATCTGAACGTCATCAACGATCTTGGCAGCGGTGTTCTAATCCCGACGCGGAACATTCTCGGTCACGGCGAACCGACTGTTCAGCAGTCGGTGCGAACTGGGGTTGACCTGACCTGTTTCTCGGGGGACAAGATGCTCGGCGGTGTGCAGTCGGGGTTGATTGTTGGAAGCAAGAACCTCATTGGCCGCATCAAGAAAAATCCGTTGTTCCGAACGATGCGGGTTGACAAGATTGTTTTTGCGGCTCTGGAACGACTGTTCACAATCTATCTGAACGATAGCCAGGCAACCGACATCAAGCTGTGGGAAATTCTCAGTACCCCCGAGTCCGAGTTATACGCGCGCGGTCGTTCTATCTTGAAAAAACTCAGCAATCCGACCGGGTTGTCGGTGGAAGCTACCGGAGTTTATGTCGGTGGCGGTGCCTTGCCAGAGTCGGCGCTTCCTTCGGTTGGTATAATGTTCTCGTCGCCGTTTAAGTCGACCAAACTGATAGCGAAATTCCGCTCGCTTGATACACCGATTATCGGACGCGTCGAAGACGACCGTTTCATTATCGATCTCAAGGTGATTGATGTAAGCGATCTAGAATATCTAACCAAAGCGATCAAAGAGGTGATCGGTCTGGAGTCTCCGACATGATCGTTGTCGGCACCGCCGGGCATATCGATCATGGCAAGTCCGCAATAGTAAAGCGTCTGACCGGTACCGATCCGGACCGTCTCCCCGAAGAAAAGTCACGCGGCATGACAATTGACCTTGGTTTCGCTTTCTATGATACACCGGATGGCGATCAGGTTGCCTTTGTTGATGTTCCGGGGCATGAACGTTTTGTTCGCAACATGATCGCCGGAGCAGGCGGGATTGATGTTGTCCTGCTGGTGGTGGCCGCCGACGATGGCTGGATGCCGCAGAGTGAAGAGCATTTTCAGGTTGTTCGTCTACTCGGTGTCCGAAGCGGGATCATTGTGATCAATAAGACGGACCTTGTCGAGAAAGATTGGCTGGACCTGCTCCAACAAGAGATCAGGGAAAAGACGGCTGGTTCGTTTCTTGAGGATGCTCCAATCATTCCAGTTTCTGCTCAGACGGGAGATGGGTTTGAGCAACTGCGCGATTGCCTGCAGGAAGTATCGACTGAAACAGAAGTGCATAAAGCGACCGGAAAGACTCGTCTGTATGTAGATCGTTCGTTCGTACAGACCGGTATAGGGGCTGTTGTGACCGGTACGCTTCGAGGCGGTGATCTCAATGTCGGCCAAAACGTCACCGTGTGGCCATCGTTGGAAACCGGCAAGGTGCGGTCGCTGCAATCGAACAATCGCGATGTTACAACCGCTACTCCCGGACAAAGAACGGCGGTGTCGATCACCGGTCTGGATCGTAACGATCTGATCCGTGGTGGTGTTGTCCTCGGAAAACTCGACTGTGCGTACTTCAGGGACAATCCGGTACTGGCGTTGTCTGTCGAGGTGCTGAAGCAGGCGCCGGTGACATTGAGTGATCGTCGTCGTGCCCTGGTAATCATTGGTACTTCCGAGGTGACTGGCGAGATCAGGCTCTTTGACCGCAAGGAAATCACGCCCGGTGAGACGGGCATTGTATTCTTCAAACCGGATGAACCGTTACTGTCAATGGTTGGCGACCATTTCATCGCGCGGCTTCCGACTCCGATGGTAACCATTGGCGGGGGACGGGTGATTGATCGTCTTCCCAACTTCCCACGTCGCAAACAATCCGAAAAGTACCAGTATCTCAATGATCGGCTGACCGGATCGGTCTCGGACCTCGTTATCTCCGAGTTGAAACGGCAGATCGTTGCTCCCTCCGATGCGTTGCTTAGCCATGCTGACTACTCGCCGATGGAACTGTCTGATGCTGTCAGCCGGTTAAAAAAGGACGGAGTAGTGTCTACCTTCCGGGGCCAGTTGACGCACAACGAGACAATTGAGAAGGCATCTGCTGAACTGAAAACAGCGGTAGAAGGATTCCTCGAAGGCAAACCGCACCTGAAGGGACTATCGCCCGACGAACTTGATCGACTCTCTCCGTTTGAGTCCGATACCACTGCTACGCTGGCGGAGTTTATGGTCGAAAGAGAGGTGTTGGCGCGAATCGGTGATAAGTACGATCTGGCAGGTCGCACGATGAGCCTGAAAGGACCGGTCAAGCAGGCGTATGACGACATTGTTCGTCAGCTTCGGGTCGATTCATTGAAGCCGCCGCTGCTCTCAAAACTGGCTGCCGGTGGTAAGCACTACCGCGAGGCTATTAAGTACATCTTAGACTCGGGTGAGGGATACAAGTGTGGTTCTGAGTTTATCTTTCTGGCCGAGGCATGGGACGAGATAATCGGTTTTGTAAAACAAACTATCAAGACGAAGTCCGATTTATCAATAGCCGAACTGCGCGATCGTTTTGGTTTCTCACGCAAGTTCGCCGTGCCGATTCTGGAAGAAACAGATCGAATCCGACTTACCTCTCGTGAGGGTGATGTCCGGGTGAGAGGAGATCGTTTTGAAGACTAAGACTTTGTTCTACAATGCCCAGATCCATACTCAGGCTGCGGCGCTGGTGGTTGACTCGATGGCCATACACAAGGGTCGCATCATTGCCATAGGCAACAACCTGCAGCACGACCCCGATTTCCGCAGCTACGCGAAGCTTGATATGAAACGCCGCACGATCATTCCCGGCCTTGTCGATGCTCACACGCATTTGTACTACTTCGCGAAGACGCTGCGTAATGTCGATCTCGATGGTGTTGATTCTCTTGACAAATGTCTTGCCCGGATAAAGCAATTCTCAGACAAACTCGGGCGCAACGAGTGGGTACTTGGAAATGGTTTCTCGCACGACCGTTTCAAGAAGGTAATCGTTCCCACAAGATTCGATCTGGACAAGGTAACCGACGGACGCCCCGCCTTTATTTTCTCAAAAGACCAGCACACCGTCTGGGTCAACAGCAAAGCACTTGAGAAGGCGAGTATCGATGCGGACACTCGTGATCCCGAAGGTGGACGGATCGAGAGGTTGCCCGATGGCACTCCTTCCGGAATGCTGCGTGAGGGAAGCGCGTACGATCCGGTATACAAAATCATTCCTGCTCCCTCACGTCGCGTGATTGATCAGTGTTACCGTAAAGCGCTCGACATCGCTTACCGCAAGGGCGTTACCGGCGTGCACTCGATGGATTCTCCCGATGCCTTTGAGTACTACTCGGAACTTGCCGAGAAGGGGCGGGTTGGCCTTCGAATCAATTACTACATGAGTGCCGAGAAACTTCCTGAATTGCTGCAAAACAAAATTTACTATGGAGCCGGGACCGATTTCTTCCGACTGGCCGGTATCAAGATATTCACCGACGGCGCTCTTGGGAGCCAGACGGCTCATTGTTTCAACAAGTACACAGGCTCAAAAGATAACTATGGTCTGGCTGTCAATTCTGACCGCAAGCTTCAGTCTTTGATAAAAAAAGCGGCTCGACTTGGATTACCGTGCGCTATCCATGCCATTGGCGACCGAGCAGTCTCGCGCGTGCTTGATGCCTTCGAGACGGCACCACGACTACACTTTGGAGCACGCCATCGTATCGAACATATGCAGCTTATTCGTCGCAAAGATATCGCTCGTGTGAAACGGTTGAACGTCATTGGCTCGATGCAACCGTCGCAATGTCCTTCCGATATCACTCTGATGCGTCGGTTCTGGGGAGCGCGCGGCACCAACGCTTTTGTCTTTCGGACGCTGATTGATCGTGGCATTGACCTGGCCTTTGGTTCCGATTGTCCGATTGAGCCGCTTGATCCGATGGCCGGGATCGCCGCCGC
>DAOUUR010000270.1 GCA_030668045.1 bacterium | reverse complement strand
AGTATAACCGATCCGCCTTATGCTGTCAAGAGGCGCGAACAAATTAGCGGATCGCATAAGCTCCTATCACAAATAGCGTTGCAGGCCCATAAATCACTTGATGATCGAGCGGGAAAGTCTTATTTTAACAGAGAAGACAGGGTTTCCGGGGCGGTCCAATGTCCCGATAAAGTTGTAGCTGGATCTGTGAAGGTCTGGAAAATAATGGTGGTTCTGGGAACTCACCGGCTGGCGGAACGGTTCTATCTTTTACGATAGCGCATGTTCTGCCGGTAACAACGGAGCCAAGTTCCGATGACTGGCGGCACAACAACGGACAGGAAAAAGAGAACGGCGTTTGAGGCCGAGGCGCTTCCGCACATGGATGCTCTTATGCGGACGGCGGTCAGGATGGCCAAGAATGAAAATGATGCCGAAGATATCGTTCAGGAGACCTATGTAAAAGCGTACCGTTTCTGGGACAAGTTTGAGACCGGTTCCAACTGTCGGGCATGGTTGTTTAGAATCATGACCAACATTTTCATCAACGAGTACCGGTCCAAGTCGCGGTCTCCGGTGACGGTCGATGTTGACGATCTTGATGACAGTTTCCTCTATGGTCAATTGAGTTCTTCCGGCAGGGAGGACAATCCCGAGAAGGAACTGTTGGCGAAGATTATTGACGGCGATGTCAGGAAGGCGATTGACGAGTTACCGGATGATTTCAGGATGGTAGTGGTTCTCTCGTTCCTGGAAGGATTTTCATACGAGGAGATTGCGGAGATCGCAGACTTGCAGCTCGGTACGGTGAAGTCTCGGTTGCATCGAGGAAGACGGTTACTTCAGAAGAAGCTATATGATTATGCAGTCAGTAACGGTTACATCAAGGATAGGCCTAAATGAATTGTCAGGAAGCCCTGGACCTACTATATGAGTTCATAGATAAAGAAACTTCAGACATTGATACGCAGCAGATTCAGGCGCATCTAAAGAAGTGCGGCGACTGTTTTCAGAAGTATCGGCTGGAGTCATCTATCCAGGAATTTATCCACGCCAAACTCGCAGACGATAAACCTGCTGCCAGTTTGGAACGTCTAAAATCAAAAGTATCTGCTCGACTGGACCAGGTAGATCGCGAAGAATGCGGCCCCAAATCGGGTAGTCCGTATCGGTTGGCTTTCATTACAGTTGCTGCAGCGGCTTTGCTTGTTCTGATGATCGGCGGCGCAGGAATTATCACTGATTTTATTACCCACACAAGCACATACGCTCCTCTTGAACAGGCACACCTGGCACAGGCACACCTGGCACAGGCACACCTGGCACAGGTTGAGAACAGCAGCGGTACTGAAACCGAGTTCGCTGCCGAGTCGGTGATCAGCTTGATGCTTGAGCAGAACAGTTATGAATTGCGACCGAATCTCGGGGAATTTGTTTTAATAAGTGGCAAGACCGAGGAGATTCTGGGTGTGGAGATGAACCACCTGACATATTCCAGTAGTAATGCAATTGTTTCGGTTTTTATTGTGCCAGCCGATAAGTTCTCTATCCCGGATGATCTTCTGGATACTAAGATAGTTCGTGGTGATCTGGAACTCTTTGATCATAATTGTCCCGCCTGTCGTCTGGTCTTTCACGTGATCGGATCGATTGTTGTCATTACAGCGACCTCGGATCAATCAATTGAGCTTCTTGACTTCATCCCCGGAAAACTCGTCGCTTAGTAGTCACTATGTGACCTGTCGAGTTACCGCATAACCTATCGAATCATTGCTAAACCTTTCGAGTCATCGCATGACCTTCCCAGTTTAATCTTGCAACTGTCCTGATCTCGTTTGTTATTTTGCTCGCAATGAAACGTGATGCAGCCCAATTGTCCTTTCCTATCAATGCACTATACCTTCTTGGGGCGATTTGTTTGTTATTGCTCCCTGTCAGCGGTTTCTGTGCCGATGATTGCATGAGTGATTTACGGGCCGAGCAATTGATTACAATCCAGAGGCTTTTGTTCAACGATCGGTTCGACCTGGCTGAAGTTGTTGCCCGGGAAGTGGTCGACAGTTCGCCCGAACTTCCTGATGGCTATTTTTCGGTAGCGGCTGTTCTGCTGGGTCGGATGATGGATCGTGAACAATCTGTCTACAAGGAGCAGTTTCATGCTCTGCTCGATACGGTCGAGAATCTTTCCGAACAGATAGGCGATACAGCATCCGGTAGAACTGCTGCCTGGATGTATCTCTACGCCGGACATGCGCGGGCATATCGATCGCTGTTTGAGTCACGGTTTGGCTCATTTGCACCATCGGTACGTTTGGGAATTGCAGCCCGGAAAGAGTATTCCAAAGGGATCGAGTTTGACAGCAGCCTGTACGATCTGTATCTCGGCTTAGGAACGTACCACTACTGGAAGTCGGCAAAAGCTGGATTCCTGCGATGGTTGGGAATCTTCAAGAATGAAATCGATAAGGGAATCGCCGAGCTGTATCTGGCGGCTGATTCATCGATCATCTCGCGTGAGTCGGCTCGCAGTTCGCTGGTATGGGTGTGGTTTGATCGCAAACAGTACGACTCGACTGTCATTATTTGCGAGGAGCTACTCGCTTTGTATCCTGACGGTAATGTGTGGCTGTGGCCATTGGCCGAGGCGCTGATGGAACTTTGTCAATATCGCCGTGCGCTGGACACGTATCAACTGCTCAGGTCGCGACTCCAAGTAGAGCCCGGTAACTACTGCAATCTGATCGAATGTGATTACCGTACCTATAGATGTCTGGAGAAGCTCAATAGCACCAACGAAGCCCGGCAGGTGGCGCGAGAAGTAGATGCTTACCTCGACAGTGTCCCGCGATCAACTCGGAACAAGTATCGTTCCCAGATAAATTTTTTCAAAAAAGTGGCTCGACTCTGAGACCCCATCGCTACGGAGCCTTCGTTGCGCTCAGGCAGGTTGCTGAGATGGCGTGTCCCCAGCACTGACTTCAATCTGATCCGATTCAGCAGGAACTGTACCTGAACGATTGGCCTTGTCGGTCAATTGTTGCCTGATTCTGCCGAGCTTGGCTACTAGCAGGTCGCGACTTACGTCGTGGGTGAGGATATCATCGACGCCGGCCTCAAGCAGAGGGGTCAGAGCTGCGATAGCAGTATTGTCAACCAGCAAGATAATCGGCACGTCGTAAAAAGCGACCCCTCCGGCCCCCAGTTCGTTAATGATCGCCATTACCGACTCAGCATCTCCCGGCAAGACCAGCACTATCATGTCCGGTTGGCTGCGATTGAACAGGGTGATCAGGGCTGTTTGCGAGGTCTCAGAGAGAGTCTGGAACCCGGCCTCAGCAATGTTGGCCTCGAAGCGTCCGGCAACATCTTGATCCTCGGAGAATACTAATACCTGGAAGTGATTGTCCGGCTCGGGCGCACTGAGAACATCTTCCTCAATCATCTCGACAAAACTCTCAGTGACTTCCGGCAGGAAAAGCTTGCCGGTGAGGTCGTCAAGTTTCTTCTTGAGGGCATCCAGTTTGTCCAGAGAGAGTCGTTTGTTATCGGAGATCGTTTCGCAAAAGAGGTCAACTATGGTAATGATGTTTCCACCGAGCGCCTCAATTGGCAATCGCCTGGTGAAGCGGCCCTTCAGATCGACATAAGCCGATTGCAGTATACCGACCACTACCGGCGGGAAATCCAATGAGTGAAGCAGATGTGCACTCAGATCAATCGCGCGGCGATAATCAACTTCTTCTTTGGTCTGGTAATAGTAGCAGGCCAGATCATGCAGATGAGCGGCGGTCGCGATCATCATCCGTTCTTTCTCGGGCAGACCGATGCGACGGCAGAGTCGATTCACATAATGTCCTACTCGTCCTGCATGACTGGAGGAACGAGTGGCGTCCTTGGTGAACATGCTGGAGAACAGTCGCAAGCTGTGTAGTAGGAGTTCTTCGTTCTGGAGAGCCTGTTGGTTGCCGAGCAGGAGGGCTGACGTTGATTCATAATAGTGCACGCGCGTACGCGGCGAATTTTTTCGCAGCCGGTCAATCAGGTCAAGGTAATCGCCGGAAACAGTGTCTTTGATCAGAACTGTGTGGAAAAGTTGGTCGCCGATGATCTCAATGGCATCATCGGCCGAGTCGGTGGTTGTGGTTTCGTAATTGTCGTGTTCGAGGATAGTTTTCAACAGAGGTCCACATTCGGTATCATCGGTCACCAACAGTACTTTCT
>DAOUUR010000429.1 GCA_030668045.1 bacterium | reverse complement strand
TATGCGTATGTAGGTAATATTTCTGTCTAAAACCAGATTATTTTACTTGACTAATCAGACTGTTCAATATACAGACCATTCCGCACCGTTTTAGGTACAGTTTTCGTCGTGGTATTGGATACGTTGCCGGAGCAACCAGTTGAAAGATCAGGACATTTCACTGCGGTGTAAATAGCCATTCCGAACAAAATGTAAACCCCCTAATAGAACAGTCGCAAAACGGGCGGCCTGAGCTATAACCCCTCTATAAATAAGGAGATTTTATCCCTGTGGTGGAAATCCTATCTGCGGCCACTCTGGACTCCGGCCTTGTCTGATCATGGTCATAGTTAATTGTCTTTATTGTTTCAATGGGTTATCTCAAATTGAGGCTAATTCTCCATGTTCGGTATGGGGGTATACAAAAAAGCTTGACTTATCCAGATTAGGCGTTTACAATCCGGGCCATGCTCTTCACCCGGAAACAAATAAGCTATCTGGCCGAGCTTCCTTCAATGGTCGACCATGCGCTACCGAAGGCGCCTAATCCTGATGTGCCTTTTTTTATCGATGATCCGGTTGTGAACAACTACGAGATGCTTCGTAGTGTTTGGATGGAAAGGAATTCAATCACCGCAGCCTGCAAAGATGCTTGTTGTTTCAGAACTGACTTCTACCGCATAGAGACCGCATTCATCAAGCACGGGAACGCTGCTCTCTACCCTGAGTTGGGCGCAAAGAAGCAGAACCTCAAGCTTGAACGTCTCGTTTTGATGGTGAAGATGACCAGGCCCAAGGCCACGGAAACGATGATATTGCGCTTCGCCGAGTCGCTTGGTCTAACACCGCGCCCCACGCTACGTACGATCAGCCATGCTTTGCATTGCCACGGAATCGGGAATAACCGCGATGAGAATGACCGTCGCTACTGGCATGGAATCCAGCAGAGCGTGCTGGCGATTCGGCGATTAGCGTCGCAAACCGGGCCGATACGAAGCAAGACAGACCGTAGGGGTACGTTTTACAGGCCTGAGGAGGCGCTGCAATTACGCTTCGAGTTGTTTCGGGAACTGGGCTTAAAGCAGAAGCGCAAGTCAGGGGATACAATACGTCTCTATGGTATGTCGCGACCAACCTTTTACAAGTACCTGCATCGCTTTCGGCACTACGGCGCGTGGGGGTTGGTGGATTGGATACAGCCGGGTCGGGGTCGAGGGAAAATTTCCGATGAATTGGAGCTGCGCATCATTGAGGAGAAGGTGGAACATCCGCGTTTCAGCTTGGATGAGCTGATGGCGCGGATGGACTTGCGCTGTTCCCGCTCGGCGCTTTACGAAGTCCTGCGGTACTGGGAACTCTTGGAAAAGGAACGTAGGCCGGTACGATTGCGTGGTTTTTGGGGAGAAGAGGTGCCAGAAAAGCCAGCACCGCTTCTCAAAACAGCAAAGGGGCGGCCGAGGCAGGCCAGTTTCGGGTTCCGAAGAAGTTGAACGCGCACTTCGCACATTTCTTGGAGCGTATGAAGAGCCGGGCATTCGCGGTCTGCGATCCTGGTCCGATTGTGCTTGCGCAGTTTATTGATGATCTGGGGGTCTGCGAGGCTCTCCAGATCTACGGTCCCAAAAGGGGCGAGGGCAGTGAGATCACCAATCTTGTCCTCTTGAACGTCTGCCGAATCCTGGCTGGATACGAGACGGTGGGACACCCCAATGGAAACAGTGATCGCTCGGTGGCGGTCGCCGCCGGCGTGGGTGTTTTTCCTGGGAAGACGGCCCTGTACGATGGGTTTGCTGATCTGAAGTTCAAGCACCTCCAGGCTCTTCGAAATGACGTGGCCGCCAGGGCGCGGGATCTGGGTTTGATCCGGGGCGAGAGTATCGCACAGGATTTCCACTTCAAAGAGTTCTACGGCCACCAGCCCGACACAGAGGAAATTGGCAAAGGACCCAACTCCGCCGGCGATATTTGCCCCGGCTTTCGGCCCCACGTTATCTGGGACCTTGACACGGACGTTTTGATCAACATAGCATTCTGCAACGGTTCGAGCAGAGCAACGAGGATTGTCCGCGAGTTCTGCGAGAAAAACCTCTATCCGATCCTGGGGCGCGATGCGATTCGTGAGATCTACATGGACAGCGAATACACGAGCTTTCCGGTAATCGACTACTTTGTCGTCGATGAATTCTCCCAAGTCGATGTGATCATGTGCCTGAAACGAAACAAGCGAGTTGATCAGCTGATGCGTGAAGTGGTCTCCAAAGCCCAATGGGAAGCTTTCGGGAAGGAATACGAGATCGCGGGAAAACGGTTTGACCTGAACAATCTCGCCAAGGTGCTCCACTTGGTCGTCAAAAGGAACAAGAAAACAGGTAATGTGCGTTGTTTCGGAACTACTTTTCAAAATCTCACGAATCAAGAGGTCTTGGAGAGATACAGGCTGCGCTGGCCCATCGAAAACGGGTTAAAGGATTTGATCCACAGCTACTTCATAGATCACATCCTGGGTAAAGATCCAGAGAAGATAGAAACCAACTTCTACTGTGTACAGGTGGCCAGGCTCGCCTATGAGAATTTCCTACAGTCCCTGGATGAAAGGTTTGTCAGAGATTCGGCAGGGTACAAGAGGACACTATCGACCTTTCGATACTTGCTATTCGGGAGGCACAACTGTAAAATTCGTCAACGTGGCGACCATCTGGAACTTACCTGTCTGGACATGGGACAGGGAGAACTCCAGTCCGCGATTAGTCGTCTTCTGCAGAGTCGTTCTGAACGTGGGCTCAACAGGGTTGCCTGGTGGGGAGGTCTTGGACTGAAGG
>DAOUUR010000091.1 GCA_030668045.1 bacterium | reverse complement strand
TATTTGTTGATGAGAAATACGTCGACCAAAGAGCGGCGATCATCGCAACGCTTGCGACTGCGGTTTGTGGTGCCGGTTATGTTCGCTCGTATATCAATGACTACTACGGAACGATTGAGACAACAGCGATGATGACCGAGACAATTTCTACACAGGTCGTTGACATCTCCTCACCCAACTGGCAACCCGAACACGAAAGCTTGTGGCGCGGGATTCGTAAAGCAGAAAAAGAGAACGTCGCGGTGGTGCCATTCGATCCCGACTGTCACATGGCCGGGTTTCTCTCTCTAATGACAGCGACTGAGAAAAGGCATCGACGCTCTCCCAAGTATCCATCCGCCTTTTATTCCGGGCTGGCCGAGCTGGCTACACATGATGACAGACTCCGGTGGGTCTGGTGCGAACACGACGGACAGCCGGTAGCGAGTCATATTTATGTACGTGAGGGTGACATGCTGCTCTATTGGCAGGGCTATTTTAATCCGGTGTTTTCTTCGTTGCGACCAAATCAGTACATGATGTTTTTACAGGCCCGAGAATGCGCGCGTCTTGGTGTGCGGTATCTCAATCTGGGTGCATCGCCGCCCGATGCCGACAGTCTACAGGAGTACAAGGAGCGGTGGAGAGGGAAACCGTACCAATACAAATGCTACACGCATCAATCACCACTGGGGAAAATACTGTGGTGATTGATCGCCTCAAAGTACTGGTGCTCGCCGACAGCAGATCGTTTCATACCGAACGGTATGTTCGGGAATTGGTGCGACAGGGATGCCGAGTCGTTACCGCATCGCTTGAACGCGGCAATCTTGGACACTATCGATTAAAGCGGCGCGGACCGATCCGGCAACTGCATTATTGGCTATCCTCGTTTGAGATACGGGCAGTGATAAAGGAATTCAAGCCCGATATTGTCAACCCACACTTTGCCAGTGGCTACGGTTACAGCGCAGCACTCGCTGTCGGAGAGAGTGGCCCACCAATTGTACTGGTGCTGTGGGGGTCCGACATTCTCATAGTTCCGAACAGGTCATACCTGCATAGAAGAAAGACAATCATTGCCCTTAGACGAGCGAATCATGTCTTTGGTGACTCGCAATACCTCCTCTCGGCAGCAGGAGAACTTGCACCACTGAGCAATAGTGCCGTGTCCCCCTGGGGAATCGAACGGACGTACCTGGACTTTCATCGCCGTGACTATCGGTTGGGGAAGCCTCTGAGAATCATCGTCCCGCGATTGCACGAACCAGTTTACAATAACGTATTCATAATCAAGGCGCTGGCTTCTTTGCTGCGAGAGGGGAAAGTCACAGTTACGTTTCCTTCGTTTGGCAGTCTTTACGACCAGTTCAAACGTCAAGCTGCCGACATTTCTACCCCCGGTATAGAGTTTTATGACAAGATGCCGCGACAGCAGTTTCTCAAGTTTATGTCCGGTTTTGATCTCTATCTTTCCGCCTCGCGATCCGATTCCTCACCGGTTTCATTAATAGAGGCGATGGCGCTCGGACTGATTCCGATTGCCGCCGACATCCCGGGTGTAGCTGAGTGGTTGACGCCTGACTCCGGTTATCTCTTCCCCGAGAATGATATGGATAGTCTTGAGCATACAATTGAGAAAATTATTGACGATGCCGACCCGCACGAGTCGATGCGGCAGGCGAGTCTGGAAAGAGTTGAAACGACGGCAATATTCGAAAGTAGTATTGCCGAGCAGATCAAGGTGATGAAGCAGCTTGCCGGGAGAAACAATGACTAGACGCAAAGTCCTGCTCGTCGCCTACTATTTCCCGCCGCTCGGCGGTGCCGGTGTGGGCCGACCGTTGGCGTTGATGCGGGGATTGGCGAGCCGCGGCTACGAGTGTCATGTCCTCACTGTCAAACCGGTTACCTATCGAGTTTACGAACGTTCGCTACTGGAGGGGATTGATCAGTCCGTCATATATCGTTCCGGTTCATTTGATCCGCAGCGTTTGATGTATCTGCTGGGCGCTCGGAAAGTCAAGAGCACGAGTATCGAAAAAGCGCGGGCGATAGCGGACCGCTTTTTTCCAGATTCGAAGATTGGATGGGTGCGGAAAGCTACCCGATTCGGAACCACGCTTGCTACTAACAAACGTTACGACGCTATCATCTCAACATCGCCGCCGGTGTCGGCGCACCTTGTTGCCAGAACATTGGCCCGCCAGTTCGACCTGCCGTGGATTGCCGATTTCCGTGACTACTGGACCGCTTTCAAACCGGAGGATTGGTATTCATCGCAGCACTCCATCGACCGCGCCCACAGCCTTCTGTACACAATCGAAAAAGAAGCTGCTGTTGTTACCTCCGCGAACAAGTCTATCGCCGATTATGTTGACGCGGCGACAGTTATACCCAACAGCTACGATTCACAACTGGCGCAACAATGGCAACCGCTGGAGCAGAATGATCGCTTTACGATTGGGCTGTTCGGTACTTTCAACAAGTTCTATCCGGTTGAACCGTTATTGAAAGTGTTGGCGCGTATCAGGGACAACTCTCCTGACTTGTTTGGGAAGATCAGTCTGTTGCAAGCGGGCGATGTCAGCCACAAGTGGCTCTTTGATAATCTCGAAACATATAACATGACAGGAATCTGCGATTGTCGAGGTTATGTGCCGCGTATCGATGTCAATAACGTCCTTTCGGGTTGCGCACTTTTCTATCTCGGCCTGCCGTTTGACAATGAGAAAGGTATCACGACTGCTCGAATCTTCAACCTCTTAGCATCCGGTCGTCCCCTGTTGGCGGCGGTGCCATCCGTTAGTGAGATCGCAGCTTTGATAGACGGCGCCGGATGCGGGTTTTGTTTCGATGATTCATCTCTAAGTGAAGCGGCTGATTATACTGCGAAGCTTACACAAAGATACCTGGCAGGCGAACTTGATATTGCTGTCTTACCGGAATACGCGCTCAAGTATTCATCGGAGAAGATGGTCGATCAATTTGCGGACTTGCTGGATCGAATCATTTCAGAAGAACCATCTTCCTGACAGCCGTAAACGATCCAGTTTCCAGACGATAGAAGTACACGCCACTGGCCACAGGCATACCTGAATTATTACGACCATTCCAGATAACTTCATGTGATCCGGCTGGGAAGGCCCTGTCGACAAGAGTGACTATTTCCTGCCCCAAAAGATTGAAGACCGAGAGTTTTACAATACACCGTTCCGGGAGATCAAAAGCCACCGTCGTGGTCGGGTTAAATGGGTTGGGATAGTTCTGTGCAAGTGCGAACGATTCGGGGAGCGAGGGAGAATGATCGCCAACATCGGCGGCGATAGAGGCGACGAACTGCTTCTGGCCGACAGTGTGCCCTGCCATCAGTGCCGTGACCATGTATGTACGACCCAGCACAATTGATTCTTCTATTGATACCGTGCCATCTGGACCGGTCGCATACTCGGAGACAAAGCCGGAACTATCACTTAGGATGACGCGGCAGCCGTCTATTGATTCACCATCGGAGATAGCGCGGACATTTGTTTCGTACTGGTGATAGACGATCTCAACCGACAGATCCTCCGGTGCCGATGTGTAGACTTTGATAGCCGGATCGCCGAAGAATCCCTGGCCATAAATCAGATCGCGGTAAACATAGCAGGCCGCTTGAGATTTGTACATAGCCTCGATGGCCGGTAGCTCCGGATGTGCAAAAAGCGAATCGAAGTATGCTTTCTGAAGGTAGTGGCTCGAAGCTACCCAGCCCCACCTGGAATAAGCCACAAAACCGACCGCGCCTGCATCCTTAAGACCAAGCAATATCTGCACCATGTTTGACGCTGGTTGGTTCATAGGCGGCTGATCAAGATCGTACCCTCCGTTGTCACATCCCAACGAATAGTAAAATGATGTTCTCCCGTTCGGTTCCAGATCGAGAAATGAACCGTGGGTGATGTCGTTGGACTCCGAGAGAAAAAGAGACTTCGGCCAATTGTTGTATCCATTGCTTCGTACGGAGATTCCGTCCGTGCGTCCATGAGCCAGCATGTTGACAATGCCGTACCCTTCGGCAAGGGTTGCCATCAGGTCGCGGCCTGAGGCATTGGTTGGATCGGTATCAAAGCCAGAGGAACATTCAACGCCGTTGACTGTATCGACCGCAAAATAATCCGGATACGCCGAAGATATTCGCCCATGCTGGCCGCCTTCCGAGTAATCTCGCATCTGATCGGCGGAGAAGAAGAAAGTTCGGATCAGGTAGTCGGTGTCGCCCGCCCCAGGATTGGTTTCATAGGCGATCAGCTTATCAATATAGTTGGCGACCTCGGTCTCGTTGTCAAACGGCAGCCGTCCAACATTCAACTCTGGGTCAAGATTTCTCAGGTCGACATCACGTTCGCCCCAAACACTGTCGCCGTCGATATTCCAATCACTCGACAGATCGGCATAGTATAAGTCGCAGACCATCTGATCGCTGAGGTCAGGTACATAATCAACCGACCAATGGTAAGTGTAACGAATCGGAATGACAGTCTCATCGCCAGCGAGCAACACGAACCGGCCACCATCCTGATAGTATGTCTTGAGATACTCCCGAAGCTTCTCGGCATCGTCAAGACCGGATGATTGGCTCAGGACATCATCGATTGAAACTATGTCAGCATCGTATCCGGTCGCCACGCGATAGTTCTTCAATCGTTGGAGCTCGTCCAGAAAATCACTTCCTGCAACTATCAGATAACGATCAGCACCCGACTCTCCAGTGGAACCGGCAAAAACATTTTCGGGGACCCCATTGATCTGCTCGTGAGTGAGCAACTGGTCAGGTTCAAGGATTCGTTCACCAACGCGGAGCTCGATTGCTGAATTAAAGATCATCAAGCCGGTTTTATCAAGATGGACCGGATAGATGTCTACACACGCATAACGAAGGCCGCCCCGAATGATCTGCCCTGAGACAGTCACCGGGCTGGTGCCAGCGCGCTCGCTTGTAAATGACGGAATGATGTGATCGTAGGTGCCGTTTTCGGAGGTCACTTCGTCGGGTCGTTGTACCTTAATCCCGACAGAATCAATCACGGTCGGTGCAATCACAGAGAACGAAATATCGGCCGGTAGTTCCTCAGTTAGCAATTCGACATAGAACGAACCGACAGCCAGATTGATTCCGGTTGCCGACCGCTCAGGCTCAAAACCGAAATAGCTGACAGTGGCGGTCGATCGGTCGAAAGTCAAATCCGAGAGAGAAAACTCAAGTGTTGCCTTCTCAGTCGCTCCGGTCGCAACTGCCATGCAAATAATTATTGCTGCAAAATACAGCCAGGTCTTCATCGCTCTATCCTCGTTTCATCCTGAACAGCACTATTAATTGCAAGTGACCTGCCCTGACGGTCTGGGGTCGGGGGTTTCGTGATGGAGCGGTCTAATGAGTTGTGTAACAGGAGATTACAGTCGCACCTCGCCAGTTATTCTGAACTGATTCTTCCTTGCTGTCAACGAATCATGCGGGGCTAACCCCATAGATTGTTGGGGCTTGCACAAGTACAGTTTCAGGCCGAAGGAAAATATTTCCGCCGGTGCTGACCCAACCCCAACAGGTTACGGAAACAATAATATGAAACCGTCATTACTTGTTGAGATATTGAGAGTTAAGGGACGTATTTATTTTAATTCAGGCCCAGAAATCACTTGACTTTGGTGGGGGAAAATGTGATGTTCGATCATATTATTGGTGTTAAGTGGGATGAAGTGGAGGAATTATTGACAGGCTTCTACGGCCAGTACCAGACCACACTCGACGGCAAGGGTAGATTTGCTCTCCCGGCCAAGCTTCGCAGTGTCAGGGGAGCGTCAAAAAAGCCGCTTCTCGAGGGTGATCTGATACTTACAAAGGGACTTGAAGGCTGCCTCAGCCTATATCCCGCGGTCGAATGGGAAGCGATTCAAGCCCGCCTTTCTTCCCTTAATTTTACAAAGAAGGATTTTCGATTCTTCAGTCGTCGGTTTTATTCGGCGGCGGCTGTAGTGACCCCCGATCGTACTGGTCGCATTCTTGTACCTGCCCACCTCATTGGCGAAGCTGGCCTCAAAAAAGAGCTGGCCGTTATCGGTGTAAACCGTTGGATCGAGATTTGGAATCCGGAGCATTATCGGTACTATCTCGATCAGTTCGCCGGAAGCTACGAAGAGGTTGCAGAGCGAATGTTTTCAGGAGATGGCAGCGAGTCAGAATAATTCCAGCCACCTCCCTGTCATGACGGCAGAGGTGGTGGCCCAGTTAATATCTGATTCTGAAGGCGCCTATCTTGATCTGACTGTCGGGATGGGGGGGCACCTTAGGGCACTTTCGCAAGCTCTGGGTCAGTCGGCTCGTCTCTATGGTGTTGATCGTGACGCCGAGGCGGTTGCCGCGACCATCCAGAATCTGAAAGATGTCCACCAGTTTCGAACTGCGGTAACGGTTAACTACGCAGAGATTGATACCGTAGTTGGCCAGTTTGGAGAGAGAGCATTCGACGGGATCCTGCTTGATCTCGGTCTTTCGTCCCGCCAGTTGGATGACCCCGAGCGGGGGTTTTCTTTCCGGCATGACAGCCCGCTGGACATGAGGTTTGATCCTGATGCCGGAGGGAGAACGGCGGCCGACTTGATCAACGCGCTGGAGGAGAAGGAACTCTCCGGGATCATTCGCCGATTTGGGGAAGAGAGGAACGCAGCCCGGCTGGCCCGGGCCATTGTCATGGAGAGACAACAGAGGATGATCCTCACCACCGCCGATCTGACCGCAATCGTTCGGGACACCGTCCGGGGGCAGTATCAAGTCAAGTCACTCGCCAGAGTTTTTCAGGCTTTTCGGATCGCTGTCAATGGCGAGTTGGACGCCCTGGAAACGGTTCTTCCAAAAGCACTCAACCTGTTGAATCCGGGCGGTCGTCTGGGAGTTATTGCTTATCACTCTCTGGAGGATCGACTCGTCAAACGGTTTATTCAAGATAGATCGAAGGGCTGCATCTGCCCTCGTGAATTTCCAGCCTGCGTTTGCAATCATCAACCAGAGCTTCGTGCCATCACCCGGCGCGTTATCAAGCCGCAGGAATCAGAACAGCAAGCGAACCCTCGGGCTCGGTCGGCTCGACTAAGAGTTGCGGAGAAATTGGCGGTATGAAAACAGCGGTGCGCAAGTTCAAGGAAACGCTCGATATTCGATCGTCTGTTTTCAATCGATTGCGCTCGCATCGCTACTTCTCGGTTGGTCTTCTTACCGCCGTTGTTCTGCTGGCGGCCTGTTTCCATGTATGGCAGCGAGTGCGTGTAATGGAGCTGGTCAAAGAAACCTCTCACCTCAGGAATTCCAGTAAGCTTCTCATTGACGACTACAAGAAGGTTTACTCCGAAATAGTCTCACTTTCGCTGGCTTCACGAATCGAAACCTATGCTCGCGATACGCTCGGGATGGTGCCGATGACGGCCGACCGTCTCTACACGCTTGTCCGTGGCGAAACCAGACAGGCCGAAACCGATGAGTGGACGGCGATGCTCTCGGCCGTGGAGAGGGTGGCGCGTTACATGCCGGTCGTTACCGAATCAAGCGCGCGTGCCGGTGAACTCTTGCCGGTCAAATTTGATTCTGTCGCCTTGACGGGGGGGAGCCGATGAAGCGGACCCGTCAGGAGAAAATCCGGCTGGGTGTCTTGCTGGTCTGCATCTGTCTCTTCTTTGGCATTGCCGCAGCACGTCTGATACAGTTTCAAGTCTTCCTGGCTCCCCGCTATAGTGAGATCGTCCAACGGCAGTCGAGCGGCAAAGTATCGATTCCCGCCGAACGAGGAGTTATCTATGATCGCACCG
>DAOUUR010000062.1 GCA_030668045.1 bacterium | reverse complement strand
AGAGATTTTCATGGAATTGCTGGTATTCGGACGGTCGCTAAGTCTGACGCTGTACCTTTACAAGCTGCGGATATGATAGTCTACGAACTGTACAAATACCACACAAATAAACGGACCAATGCTCAACTGCTGCCCCGTCACCCGTTGTTGAAGCTAACGGTCAATCTTGAAAAATTTATTGGCGGTATCCTGAGCGAAACAATTATGAGAGAGTATCTTGCCCTTACGCAAACCTTCATCAAGAGGAAGAAGACGGGAACGGTTTAGGACAATAGGCTGTCCCTACCCCCGCATACGGTCTAAACGAGCGCCGATAACTTCGCGGATTTTCTGCAAGGCGCGGCCACGATGAGACACCGCGTTCTTTTCCTCAAGCGTCATCTCTGAAAACCGCTGACCGGTCGGCGGGTATATAAAAACCGGATCGTAACCAAACCCTTCTTTGCCCGCGATTTCCTCGGCGATCAGTCCCTCCACCTCTCCTTCAACCGTTTCGACTTCCGCGGCGGTCCAACATAACGCCATCACGCATCGAAACCGAGCACCGCGTTGGTCTCCTGTAGTGCCACGGAGATTAGCTAATAATAACTTGTTATTGTCGGCGTAGGTGACATCCTCGCCAGCATAACGAGACGAATAAACCCCTGGCGCGCCGTCGAGCGCATCGACCTCAAGACCGGAATCATCGGCTAACGAGGGCAGTCCGGTAAGATCAAAAATGGCCCGCGCTTTGAGGATAGCGTTTTCTTCGAGCGTCGTGCCGGTTTCTTCAGGGTCGACAAACTCAAGGAAATCATCGCGAGTAAGGACGGTTACAGGGAGATCATCGAGCAGTGCCTTGATCTCTTTGATCTTATCGTTATTGTTCGTCGCGAGCACGAGCTGCATGGGCTATAGCTGATCCTTCTTCACGATCAATACTTACTTATATCGACCCGCGTGATGCGGTCGACGCGGTGGCCCAAAAAGCGTGAGGCGATCTGTGAGAATTTTTCCGGCACATCAGAGACAAAAAACTTCCTCTCCCCCGTCACAGTCGGCGACTGGGAGGAACGAGGATTGAGCAGGTTGCCATCGGTCAGCTTCTGGCGCGCCACCCGCGCGGTCTCTTCGCCACTGTCAATCAGGTTGACCATGTCACCCATAACAATCGAGATAACGTTTTTCAACAACGGATAGTGCGTACAACCGAGAACGAGGGTGTCGATCTGCACGTCCTTCATTGTCTGCAAGTAATCCTCCGCGATCAGGTAAGCAGCCTTCTTGTCAACGTACCCCTCCTCAACCAGCGGTACAAAAAGCGGACAGGCCAGCGAGAAGACTTTGATCTCTGGATCGTGCTGATGGATAATCCGCGCATAGGCGTTGGAATTGATCGTCGCCTGCGTACCGATCACCCCCACCCGACCGTTCTTCGTTTTTTTAACCGCCGCCTTCGCACCAGGTTCAATCACCCCGATCATCTCAACATCGTAATCACCTTTGATCTCATCAAGAGCGGTCGATGATGCCGAGTTGCAGGCGCAAATAATAAATTTGACTCCCTGTTCGATCATGAACGCGACATCCTGCCGCGTAAACTCGATAATGATATCTTTGGAACGGGGACCGTACGGCGTACGGCCAACATCGCCAAAGTAAACGACATCCTCAAAGGCGAGCGTTTCAAACAGTTGGCTCGCTACCGTCAATCCGCCGACGCCGGAATCAAAAACACCAATGGGCGCTGATGTTTCTGGGCTCTGTTTCTTTTCCATAAGCAACCTGCGCTATCCTTCGTATTTGGCCTTGAAGCTCTTAAGGGCCTTGTATATCGCTTCGGCAACAGTTTTCTGGTATTTTTTGTTCTTCAGCAATTTTTCTTCCTGAGAGTTGGATATAAAACCGGACTCCACCAGCACCGACGGCGTGAAAACCATGTTCAACACGAAGAAACCGGCTTGATCCACTCCCCGGGCCGGAATCTTAAGCGTCCGTCTCAATTGCCGATCAACCATCAGGGCAAAGTCGTACGATTCGGCCTGGAACTCGGTCATAATCATCTCATTGATGATACTCAAAATCGGGTCCTCATCGGCATTGAAATCGCTCCCCTCGCGGTGCGTCTGCAGAGGGTTCTCCTCGCGAAGATAAACCGAGTTCTCAAGCTGTGCGACGGCACGGGCTGAATCGTTTTTCGCTTCGGCCAAAAAGAAAACATTCCAGCCCCGGACCTGGCGTTTGGTTGACGAGTTGGCGTGGATTGAGATAAACAGATCAGCCGAGGCGCTGTTGGCAATGTCGGCCCGCTGCTGAAGCGAGAGACCCTTGTCGCGGTCACGAGTCATCACAACCTTGAACAGCTTGTCTTTTCGTATCAACCGGGCCAGCTCTTTGGCGATGCTGAGCGTTACATCCTTCTCGCGCGTACCGCCCCGGCCAACCGCCCCGTAGTCACTACCACCATGCCCAGCGTCAACGACGATGACATCAACAAGATTATCAGGTCCAATAGTTGATCCAGTCTCGTTGGTGTCGAGTTGGAAATCAACATCGGCAATCGAGATCTGAATCCTCGGCGGATCATAAACCAGCTTATGGTGCCATTTTTCAACATTGCGGCGAAGACGGATCGACACCTGACCCGACCCTTCGGCCTGATGAGTCTTGAGCCGGTACATGTAACGCTTGTTCTCGCGTGAACGGATACGAGCGGCGTTGATCTTACCATCACGAATCGAGACATTGATCCAGTTACCTTCAGTGACAAACACCTCGTAGGCCAGCGCTTGGGTCAGATGAATATCAATAAGCAGACCGTTAGCTTTTGGCGAAAGACTCAGATCAACAACATTGAAGTACTCCGAATCTATTCGTATCGACTCGCTTTCACGATTCCATGTGATCTTCTGTTGAATCACACGATCGAGAAAAGGCAGAAACGTTTCAGCCGGCAAAAAAAGTTGGCCGTCCTTAAACTCCGCAGGAAAAGTCAGATTGTAGGTCGAGTCGTTGATTCTGAAGAACGGTGAATTGATTACAAATTCGAACCGGCTGGTATCTTCGACGTAGTTAATCCGGTGACCAATCATCTCCCAATCAAGCGTCCCCCCGAGCATACCGGCCAGCGCCGAAAATGAAAAGTAGGTCAGCTCGCCCGCCTCGTACGACTCTATCTTCTCTGTACCACCAGAAACAACAACCTTGATCGAACCGGCCGAGACTGTGGCCGCTATCAGGACGGTTAGAAACAGCAGCGCTGTTGTGTGACTTCGTTGGTGCCTCATCGCTTCTGGTCCTTACTGGTCATGTTTGAGCGCCTTCTTGATTTTCTTGGCCGCCTCGTCCTTGGCCACCGCCTGCCGCTTGTCGTATTTCTTACGTCCAATCGCCACGCCCAGTTCGATTTTTACCCGGTTACCCTTGAAGTACAGCGAGAGGGGGATCAGGGTCATGCCGCGCTGATCGGTCTGGATCGATAGTTTCCGGATTTCACGGCTGTGAACCAGCAGACGACGAGGGCGAATTGGGTCGGGATTTTCTGCGGCCATTTCATACGGATTGATGTGGAGATTCTTCAGAATCAGCTCACCTCGTTCGACGACCGCATATGAATCAGACAGGTTAACCTTGCCGGCCCTGATCGACTTAACCTCGCTGCCCTTCAACTCGATACCAGCCTCCAGCGTACTTGAGACCTCATAGTTGTGGCGGGCCTTGCGGTTACGAACAACGGTTCTGATTTCCTTCTTCTCAGCCATAAAAATACGATAGCGGCTGCCACCCTGAGCAGCAACAAAAATCAGCCTCGGGCCCTTCGGGCGCCTACGGTCAAGACCATGGCTTGGAACTCTTCGTTCCACCCGAAGCAACTGGGTCAAGTTTGTGCTGCAATTGTCGAATGAAACTATGGTGGGGAGTTTTTCGCCACCGGAGATTGTCCATGAGCGAGTTGCAGGAGAAAAAACCAAGCTTGATTCTCGTTATTGATGATGACGAGGCTATTACCGGTGTAGTATCGACTGTTCTATCCGCAGATGGGCATCGTGTCCTCACCGCCTCTGATGGGACTACCGGTCTCGAATTGGCCGAAAAAGAACCTCCCGACCTGATTCTGATGGATATTGGGCTACCCGAAATGGACGGCTACGAAGTCACTCGGAAACTCAAAGAGCACATTAGCCTCCAATCTGTACCGGTAATCTTCCTGACCGGCCAGAATGCCTCGGAAGACGGGGGCCGAGCCTTTGGCGTCGGCGGAGCCGCTTATGTCCAGAAACCGTTTTCAAATCAACAACTTAAGGACTTGGTGACCCTTGCCCTCCAATCAGTGTAGAATCTGCTGTTTCCTTTTTAACTCAAGCTTTTGTTCAACCAAGCCGACATAATATAAATAGAGAACGTTTGCGGCCACTTAGCCAGAAACGACAAAAGCAATGTCATACAAAATAGACATAAGCACTGCCCGAGTTCTCGTTGTTGATGATGAGCCGGAAATCACCGAAATTGTGGAGACATTTCTCTCCGACGCCGGTTATCAGATCTCGGTTGAAAACGATTCCTACAAAGCTGTGGAAAAGGCCCGCGAGATCAACCCCGATGTCATCCTGCTTGATATCATGATGCCCGGCATCTCCGGATACGAAATCTGCCAGGAACTCAAAAATATTCCCGAATTTGCAAATACGCCGGTGATTTTTCTGACCGGCAAAGATCGCAACGATGACCAGGGACGATCCTTCAAAGCCGGTGGTGACATGTTTATCAAGAAACCATTTTCCTGCGAACGTCTGCTGGAAATCGTAAATATCGTGCTGATGTCCACCGGGAAATCATCATAAATCGCAGCCGAAAAAAGCGACCTTGTCGCTTTTTTTCTTGACTTTTGTTGTGCGGTGCACAATATTGATAGTAGAAGAGATGAGGACAATTAAGCGATACAAAAACCGACGGCTCTACGACACACAGACCAGCCGCACTATCACTCAGTCGGAGGTGGCCGAATTGATACAGGAGGGAGTCGATATAAAAGTAATTGACTCCGCCACTGGAGGAGACATAACTATGCCGGTGTTGGGACGGGTGTTGCTCTCGGAGGCGACCACCTGGCACGACCGGAAGGCAACGAAAGAACTGCTCAAGGAAATCATATCAGTAGGAGGTGACAGATCAATGTCTATTCTCAGAAACACAGTACTGGCCTCAATTGGGGCTTTTCAGGTAACCCGGGCTAAGGCCGAGAAGATCGTCGATGATCTTATCAAGAAAGGTGAACTGACCAAGTCGGATCGCAAGAAGGCTGTTATGGAACTTCTGGACAAGGCCGAAAAATCCACCGCGTCAATCAGGGAAAAGGTGGTCAAGGAGACCGGAAAAATTCACCAATCGGTCACCAAGACGGTCAAGGACCTGAAGCTGGTCAAACAGGCCGATCTCAAGAAGCTGGAAGGCAAAATTGACAAGCTGGCCAAGACCATTGCGGCCCTGGAAAAGAAGCTTTAGGATTACTCTGGTAAACGGGAAGGGCGGTTTTCTCCGCCTTTCCTACCGACCTATCGCAATCTGTAGCTCGGCTAAGAAAGTCGACATATCGACCCCGTGCATCCGGCAGGCCATGTCGATAGACTCATAGGCCTGTCCCGGGCAATCAAAACAACCCCCTCCAAAATATTTCTGAAAGACTTCTCTGGATTGAGGGTAATCCTTTATCACCCGGCCAATCAAAGTATCGGCAGAGATTTCCCCGGTCGGCGTAGCCTCACTGCTTGAAGGCACCTTCTCCAACTCAGTTCGAACAGTAGCGAGCAAACGCTCCAGGTCGAGTCCGTGATTGGACGCTGCCATGCCGATAGTAACACCTATCGACCGCACTTTTTCAATATGACCCGGCTGCCGGAACATCGGTAGGCCGCAGGTGGCCAGAAACTGAAGCATGTCCGGGCGAGCATCAGCAAGATCAGCAATAGGTGTGTCGGCCGTCACCTCTATTATACCAGGCGTTGCCTTGACCGGGTGCACCGGTGGGTGTGTTGCCAGCTGCGGCGCAACAGCGGCAGGCGACGGAACTGACAAATGCGCTACCACCGGTGTCAGTGTCATCCAGATATTAACGATAAACATGAAAATCGTCACAACCTGCACCGATGCGGCGATGATGAACAACGCCTCAAAGATGTCGCTACCCGACTCGACTGCCAGTCCACGAAACAACACCATCCCGATCAAACTGATATTGCCCAGCCAGAAATGCACAGGCACCCAACTGGCGAACCGCAGGTCGGCTCCATTGAAGCGCGGAATAATAAAGTAGCCGATGCCGTAAATCATCATCGACATAAACCCGAGCAAATTCAAATGAGTGTGAGCGAAAAGGCCGATGTAACCGATGTCGGTCATCCCGTTCAGGACGCCAAAAATGGCGGCCAGCCCGAGGTAAATCAGTGACGCAAAAACAAATCTCTTCAGATAGGTACTCATAATCTCTCCAGAGTGATATTTACTTGTGGCCCCAATATCAAATGCACAGGACCACCACTCCTTGATTTAAGTCAACCACCTACAAGAAATCCTGCAACTGCCTTTCGGTGATTATCTCCACTCCGAGCTTGTGCGCCTTATCCCGCTTGGAGCCTGGGTTTTCACCACATAACAGGTAGTTAGTATGAGCCGAAATCGAAGATGACACTTTACCACCGGCAGCCTCAATCAGATTCTTGAAATAATTCCGTGGTCGCGAGAGTGTTCCAGTGATGACAAAACTCTTTCCGCTAAGCTGACCCTGTTGCGTTGCTTGATGCTTCGGAAAAACCACTCCAGCCTCTCTCATCTTCGATATCATCTTACTGTTACCGGAATTATCAAAAAAGGCGACAATATTACGGGCAATCACGGGACCTATCCCCTGTAGCTGTTCGAGCCGTTCAATATCAGCCGATTGCAGACTGCCAAATGTCCCAAACTCATCGGCAAGCAATCTTGCTGCTGCCTCCCCCACTCCGAGAATCCCCAGAGCGTAGATCAGTTTTGGCAGCTCTATCTTTTTTGATCGTTCAATAGCACCCAGCAGATTGGCCACCCGCTTCTCCGCCATAAGTTCCAACGGCAGCAACTGTTCGTTGGTCAGCGAGAAGATGTCACCCGGATCGGTCACCAGTTTCTCGCCGATCAACTGACGCGCCAGTTTGTCGCCGAGACCTTCGATATCAAATCCCCCTTTCGAGGCAAAATGAAACAGGCAACCTTCCAGTTGCGCCGGACAAGCGACATTGAGGCAACGATGAGCGGCTTCATTCTCCGGTCGCACCAAACTTGAGTCGCACGATGGGCAATTCTTCGGAAATCTCGGTCGAAGGGCATTGGGTTGACGTTTGTCCAGGATTACTTCGACGACATCGGGGATAACATCGCCCGCCCGCTGGATGAGGACATGATCGCCAAGGTGGATATCGAGCCGTTCCAGTTCGTCCTGGTTATGCAGCGTAGCGTTGGACACGATTGCCCCGGCCACTCGTACCGGTTTGAGTTTCGCTACCGGCGTGACAGCACCGGTGCGTCCGACCGAGAAGATGACATCTTCGATAACCGTCTCGACCTGCTCGGCTGCAAATTTCCACGCCACCGCCCAGCGCGGCGCCCGTGATATCTGACCGAGAGCTTCCTGCTGATCGAACCGATTGACTTTGATTACCATTCCGTCGATATCGTAATCCAACGATTCACGGTTTTCATCAAGGCGACCAAAGACAGTGGCAACCTGTGCTACCCCTTTCGCCGGGCAGATTGATTCGTTGATCTCGAACTTTTCACGCGTGAGCAACTTAATCACATCGTTCTGGCTGCCCAGACCGATCAGGTCGGTTGCTGATATACCGTAGGCGTGAAATATGAGCTTACGTTCTTCCGTCACTTTGGAGTCAAGTTGACGCAACGAACCGGCAGCAGCATTTCTTGGATTGGCCAGCGGGGGGACGCCTTGCTCTTGGAGAGTACAATTCAATGTGTCCAGTGTCGAACGATGCATGAAGACCTCGCCGCGAACTTCCAGCAGAGGGTAACGGGCGGCCGTCGGTTTCGACAACCTAAGAGGAATGGTTTCAATCGTTTTGAGATTGGCCGTGATATTCTCTCCGGTTGTACCGTCGCCGCGAGTCGAACCCTTCATAAAGTTACCGTTGATATAAACCAACTCAACGGCCAGACCATCAAGTTTCGGCTCGGTGACATACTCGACATCATCCTCTGTTTCCAGAAGTTCCCTGACCCTGCGATCAAACTCTGCAAACTCTTCCTCCGATGTTACTTTCTGAAGCGACAGCATCGGCACCCGATGAACTGCCGGTTCAAACCGTCCCGAAACTGCTGCGCCGACTCTCTGGCTCGGGGAATCGGGCGCTATGAGTTGGGGGAATTCGCGTTCTATCTCAAGTAGCCGGTCGAACAGCCGGTCGTAATCCGCATCGCTAATTTCGGGGTTGTCTTGGTCGTAGTAGAGTTGGTTGTGGCGATTGATCTCCGCGCGGAGGCGATTTAGCTCTTCTCTGATTTTCTTGTCCGGCTCGACCATGACGACAATTAAGACTGACAGCCCACTGGTGTCAACTTTATATGGTTGGCCGCGATTTGTGGGCGGCACACCGCGGCGGGCCAGCCACAAAAAAAGGCAGGACCGTTGACCGGCCCTGCCTCGCAATAGACAGAAAAAGGGGCTATGCCCTTATTTCTTTTTGCCATTGCCCTTCCCTTTGGCCTTTTCCTTGACCGCTATTTTTTTGGATGGCCCCTGTTTGCCGGCCTTCTTGGCCTTCACCTGCTTGTGAATATCGACAAACTTATTGCCGCCACCGCGAAGTTTGATAACCTCGTTGGGCGAGTACCCGTAGTGCTCGGAGACGAAACGCAGATTGACGAAATCGACAATCTCCCCATCGGTCAAACGGATCGTCCGCCACTCCGATTTCTTCTTGTTCTTGAAATGACCGTAAGCCTTGCCGTATGGCGGACCGGGGTTACCCTCGACCGGAACATAAAAAGCATCGGCATCAAGTCCGAAATGCCAGCCGATCTGCATCCACGACTGGCCGCCGACACGAAGTTTCACCACCATATCGGGGCTGACTCCTACCCGTCGGGCGATAAAAAAGACAACCGGATATTCATTGTCGGGCAGCTGTCTCTTCTTGATAACGACAACTTCCTTTTCGGCCACTT
>DAOUUR010000106.1 GCA_030668045.1 bacterium | reverse complement strand
TGTTGCGCTCTATTCGCACCGGTGACGAGACCTCCACCACCGAGAGAGGATTGATCACGCCGCCAGGAATGTTATCATGAAAGATGTTGCCAGATATAGTTATTTGACTCCCCCCACCGGTCGCAACCGTTGTAACATCTCCCCAGTTTCGAACTGTGAAGCCATCGAACTGAGCCTCAGGTGGCTCGCCGGCTGCGGCAGTAATCGCTGGTATCAATGGATCACCAGGCTCGAGAATCGTAGATTCAGGGCCTCCACTGGATCTGACACACACGCCCCTGCCACCGAAATCGAGATTTTCCCGATACAAACCCGGAGCCACCAACACTGTATCAAGAAACCCTGAAACGTCTATAGCCGCTTGGATTGTCGGCTGATCGGCAGGAACGCTGATTATTATCTTATCTCGAGTAACAAAATTGGAAGCTGGCGACCAGCCCGAATACTCAAATCCGTCAAATGCTCGTACAATCCACCAGTGTTCAGTATCAATTGAGAGTCCCTCAACATTACTAGTGGAAGTGAATTCAACGTCTTCTGTTACACCGACAATCGATACTGCCAAACTTGTCAGCGAAGCATCTAAATATACTTCAAAATCATACAGCAATGGGTCGCCTTCGCCGTCAGAAGAGTTCTCCACCTTAAGAAAGGCCGCGTTTACGTTTACCACTTCACCGCCGATGGGATAGTTGGGGCTAGGAGCACCCGGGGTTGAGTTCATACGAAACTGTTGTTCGATCCACCCCCCCCAACTCACGCCGTTATAGAGCCTGATCCGAACTTGATACGCCACACCATCGACAAGTTCCGATCCATCGTATTCAGCGAAGGTGTCGGTCGACGTCGTTACTCCCGGAGTCCACATCTCGGCAACCGACCAGTCCGTATCAGTGCCAACCTGAATCTCAAAGGCTGATTGGGCACCAATCGTGTCCATTACTGTCCAGGCAAACGTGGGATTGTGGTCTATGACATTTTGTCGGAGTTCATCACGAATACCGAAACCGGCCGCGTATGGCATGACTCCCAAAAACGGCATAGCCCCCATGTCATTTCGAGTGCCATCAGGGTCGTCGTACGCCGGGTCAGGGTCGCCTGCATCGATGCAAGGTGAGGTGGGCAACAGCGAGTAGTCGGCCGAGGATGGGTCGACGAAGAGCGGATCAGTCGAGATTGATCCTGTGCCCGGTACAATGTCGCTGGTATAGTTATCAGGAATGTTTCCAAATACGTTGTTGAAAGTGCATTCGTGGAGGCTTGAGTAGAATCGGCTAATCCCGTAGTCATCAGAATTATTTGCAACGATATTGTTTTTGACGATTAGCGGTGTTGTGGTGCTTAACCACAAGACAATACCGCCAGAAAGATTATCTACAACAGTGTTGTTAATGACAGTGGCCGAAGTGATGTTGCTCAAGAAAAGTGTCCCTTTGTCACCACAGTCGTTCGCATAGCACAGGTTGTGGGAGATTTCGAGGCCCACACCCTGATATGAGAAGAACACGCCACCGAAGATGTCCGCATAGTTCTCATAAAACGTGTTGTTCGTTATTATGCCGTCAAAATAACGTCCCCCAATCGCTCCGCCGGATAGTCTGGCATGATTCTGGAAGAAAGTGTTCCCAATGATTATGGCGGACGTTGTGTTGAAGCTGATTCCTCCCCCGTCACCGCCAGCTCCGAAAGCCGATTGGTTGCTGAAGTCGGAGATGATGTTATCTTTGATCGTAGGTGACGCGTTTGACATCCAGATCGCGGGGGCGCCCACGTTGCCAATCAACCGGAAACCTTCCAGAACTGCCAGAAGGTTCTCGCCATTATCAAAGGTAACGACCGGTACGAGGTTGTCAGTCCGGCTAAGAATACACTCTGCAGGTAAGCCCGCTGCCTTGACAGCCACCTGCTTGCCATCGAAGCTGAACGGCTCATAGTATGTGCCCGGAGCCACGAGCACAGTATCACCGTTCACAGCAGCATCAATGCCAGCTTGAATAGTTGGCTGATTACCTGGTACATTGATCGTTGCAGATTGAATTATTGCGGGCCATAAGAACAGCAACCCGATTACGCGGGTCATTAGATTTCTAAGCATAACTAATCCTCAATTGTTTATGGTACGGGCATGACCGCCCTCCAATCGGTGACAAATCACCAGCAAGATAGCTAAATGGAACTAAATGTCAAGAATTAATAACCCCTGTTCGTCAAAAACCGGCTACAGCCAGAGACTTCTTGTAATTCCTCGATTTATCACCAAGCACTCTCATTTTCCCATGTCATTCGAAATCAATAACTTACAGCTATGCTTCTGTCACAATATCCGTGCAATGTGACAGGTTCGACTTCCGGACAGTGTGTCAGATTCACATCACCAGATAAATCGCCAGCATGACATAGTAGGCTGTTAGCGCCATCAGGTTGGATTGATTTTGTCTTTGTGGTTTTTGTTTCATTGTAGTCGCTCAATTGTCTGCAAGAACATCGTAGCGCTCAATCCGATCAAGCCGGAATGTTCGGTCAGCGCCCGCTCGTTCGCAATAGGCGTTCAAGTAGTATCGCTCACCAAGGCGATAGATTTCTTTGATCCGGATTACCCGCGTGCTATTGGTTCGATTGTTGCTTCGATACGAAATTTGAATCGGGCGCGAATCATCGGCAGCTTCCTGCATCGCAGCGTATGACTCCGGCAGGCTGACCTGAACCGGGCACCCATCGTTCATGCTGTAGATGGTGAACCGGCTGGCAAGATCGTCCGGGGATTCGATACTGGAGAGCATCGGGGCAGCATGTTTGACCAACTTCATCACAAAGATAGCATCCTCAAGGGCGCGGTGCTGCTGACTGGAGGCAACCCCAAAATGCTCCACCAGAGACAGCAGGGAATAAGAAGGCAGACCGGGATAAAGTCGATGGTAAATATCGATAGTGTCCATGATTCTATTTTCACCGGCGGTCAGGTTGTTGCGGCTGAGTTCGCAGGCTACAAACGAAATATCAAACGGAGCGTTGTGGGCGATCAGGATTGTATCCGGTCCGCAGAAATCAGCGAAGTCTTTGAGCACCGTATCGACCGACGGCGCCCCGGCCACCATCTGATCGGTGATCCCGTGGATGGCGATAACTTCGGTGGGGATCAACTGTCCGGGGTTGATCAACTGCTGAAAAGTGGCGGTCTCTTCGCCTCCGAGCGTGAACCTGACCGCACCAAGTTCAACAATCCTGTTGGAAGGTGCCCACATCCCGGTTGTTTCGGTATCGAAGGCAACAAATGGCTGGTTCTTGAGGTACTGTGATAGCTGTGCTGAATCCACCATACTCTCAATATGGACAAACCGAATCTGATTGACAAACGCTTTTTGTCCGCTATCTTGCTGGCATGAGGTTCTTAATGAGAGATCAACGCGACCAGAGTACAAACCGAACAGCCCACCCCAGGGCGGTCAGATCATTTGCTGCGTTGTACAATTCCCTGGCGGCCTCGGGTCTTCAGGAAATTTAGGAACCGTTTCAACATCTGGCCGGAAATCATCCGGCTGAAATTATTTCACGATCGACTCATAGATGCAGTTTGTTTTTAAAATAGTTGGGAGTAAAAGATGGCGATAATACTTAGCGGTGCAGGTTTAACAATAGAAAAACTGGTGCAAATAGCCAGAGGCGGGGAAGAGGTGCAACTTGATCCTGCCGCCCTCGAACGAATGAAAAAATGCCGCGCCATGCTTGAGAAGAAACTCAATGCGGGCGAAATCATGTACGGCATCAACACCGGTATCGGCGAGTTTTCCGAGGTAATCTTGGGCGATGATCAGGTGAAAGACTTCCAGAAATACTTGATATACAACCATTCGGCCGGGATCGGTGAACCGGCTCCGATTGAATATGTCCGCGGTGCTATGGTCGGGCGGGTCAATGTCCATGCCCACGGGATGTCGGCCCTTCGTCCCGAGGTGACGCTGACCTTGGTCGAGATGCTTAACAAAGGTGTTACGCCGTTTGTCTGCCAGAAGGGATCGGTAGGGGCGTGCGGCGATCTGGCACCGATGTCTCAGATTGCACTGGTTCTGCTCGGTGAGGGAGAGGCCTACTACGAGGGTGAACTGATGGATGGTCGGGCGGCGATGGATCGCGCCGGTATCCCCGTGCCCGGCCTTGAGGCGAGAGATGGGTTGGCAGTTATCAATGGTTCCAATCTCTTAACAGCGATGAGCGCGATTTTTATCTACGACGCCGACCGCTGGCTGCGTCAGGCTGAGATCGGCGCGGCTATGTCGCTTGAGGCTCTACGGGCCAATATGAAACCGTACAGTCCGAAGTTGCATCAGGCCCGTGGGTTTGCAGGAGCGATACGAAGCGCCACTGCTATCGGGCAGATTGTTGCCGGTGGTGATCTTGCTGAGGGCAGAGTCAAGACGAAGGTGCAGGATGCCTACTCGATGCGGTCAACTCCGCAGGTGGTGGGTGCTGCCCATGATGCGCTGGCGTATGCGCGGTCGCAGGTTGAGATCGAACTGAACGGAGTCGGTGACAATCCAATCTTTTTCCCTGATGAAAACCTCCAGTTGTCGGGTGCGAATTTTCAGGGATCACCGGTGGCGCTGCCGATGGACATGGCCGGTGCGGCGGTCACGATGGTCAGTGTGCTCTCGGAACGCCGTATGAATCGTCTCAACAATCCAGCTCTCAATGTCGGGCTGCCCGCTTTCCTGACCAAAGGTGCCGGGATGTTCTCCGGCCTGATGCTGAGTCAGTACACCGCAGATGCTTTGATCGTTGAGCAGCGGATTCTATCTGCTCCGGCATCGATTCAATCAATACCTGCCGCCGCCGATCAGGAAGATTTTGTGTCGATGGGCATGACCACGGCGATCAAGAATTTCCAAATATTGGACAACGCCTATGGAGTTTTGGGAATTGAGATGATGGCCGCCGCGCAGGCGCTTGACTTCCGCGAGTACAAATTCGGTAAGGGAACGACCAAGGCCAAGGAAGTGATCCGCCGCTACGTCGATTTTCTTGACATTGACCGTCCGCTATATCCCGACCATACAAATATGCGGGAATTGGTCAGATCGTGCGAGATTCTTGAAGAAGTGGAAAAAGAGATCGCAACGTAGGGAACGTTTACTTAGTTTCCGGTGTGGAGAGTTGGTCGGCTAACTGCAAATAGGTGCGCAGACGTTTCTGTATTGCTAAGTAGTTATCAGATTGTTGGGTTTGGATATCGGTAGCCCTGATCTCGCGGTCGATCTCTTCCCGTGAGAAAAGAAAGGTTCGTTCGCCGACCACTTCGACGTACGCATATCGATTGTCGAAATACCCGATCACGTCAAACAAATTCATAGTCGCAAAGCCGGGATCGTTATCGTCCAGCCGCAACAGATCGCGCCCCCAACTGGCGTGTTCGTAGCTGTCTCCGAGTATGTGCATGAGGGTCGGGATGATATCGGTCTGCGATCCTACTTTGTCGATTATACGTTGATCGGTTCCAATAATGCCCGGTGCGTAGATGAGCAACGGTATATGGAAATTAGCACGATTGAGCCGATTGGGACCGGAACGCAGGAGCGTGTGATCGGCGACAAAAACGAAGATAGTGCTATCGAAAACAGGCTGCTCCGCAAACTGTCGAACAAATTGCCCGAGGGCATGGTCGGCGTAGACCCGGCTGTTATGGACTTGTGACCGGTCGTCCTCGTTATCAAGTTTACGCAACGACGAGTCGGGTAGATCAAATGGTTCATGATGCGAGAGGGTGAAGATGGTGGAAAAGAAAGGGCGCGGCAGGGAGTCAATTAGGGGTACAGCTTTTTCAAATAGAATGTGATCGGGGATGCCCCACTTGGAGAAGTAAAGGTCGGTGCCAAAATGGGAATCGCCGAAGAAATGGTCAAACCCTTTTTGGCGGAAGAACCCCTCGACGTTGTCAAAGGCGAGATCGCCACCATAGATGAAGGCGTTTGTGTAGCCGCGATCGTGTAGGATATCAGGCAACGTTACAAACGGTTGCATTGCCTGATATCGTTTCATTATTGCTCGACCGGGTGCCGATGGAAACGAGCATAGCACTCCACCCAGGCCATAGTTGGAGCGAATACCGGTGGCATAGAAATCGGTGAACAGAATTCCCTGCGCGGCCAGACTGTCAAAATTAAGTGTTATATTTTCCGGTTCGCCCAGACAACTGGTGTTTTCAGCCGACCAGCTTTCCATCAGTACTAAGACAATGTTGGGAGCAAATCCAATCTTTGCCGGTGGTTGATCTGTTCGCCTCAGGAGCGACTGACTCGGTTTGAGCCAATGGTCACCGTCCTGCTGCAACATCATCTGAACGTCGGCAAGATTGTTCGCTTTGTCTCCAAAAGCCCAGCCCCGTTGATCGTTGTCCCGATAAATAAGACGCGGGTCGTGATCCTTCTCATAGAGTGATTGCGCCAGCGTATAGATGCCGTTGAGGGGCAACTGATTCACAAACGGATTGTCGCTGAAATAGGCCAGTGACCAGTTCAGTCCTGATGTGCCGGTACGTCCACGCACACCCATCGCCACCGCCAACACAAACAGGATAAACAGACATGTCTGCGCCGGCCATGATCGCCGGTTAGGGAAACGTGCCAGGCGTCCATAGAAGTGCCTTGCCACCCACCAGAGGGTAGCGGTTGCGAATAACCAGATTGAAACAAACAGGGCGAACTTGGGGTCGGATAGAATCAGGTTCCATGAAGTTGAACCTTCGCCGAGGTACTCTACCGCCAGGAAGTTCAGATGTGACTGGAAGTACGAGAAAAACCTGATGTCGGCCAGCCCCAGCAGAAGTACCAGCGAGGATGCAAGGGTCAGGTAAATTATCGTAGCTGTGCGGACGATTCTGTTTGAAAGGTCGAGCCAGGGGAGAAGCAGCAGCGCGGGGATGGCGACATAGATTGCGACGGTAACATCAAATCTCAGGCCGATGGCGAAGGCGGTGGCAATAGTCGCAGACGAAACTTCCGCCCACTGTTCGCCAAAGCTCAATAGAAAGAAAAGACGAATCAGTCCCTGCAGAATCAACCCGCATCCCAGGATACCGAGCAGCAACAGAAATGGTCGGGATGGAACCAGACTTTTCAATACGGACTTAGGAGAGAACGGCGCATCGGTCATGCCACAATGAAACGATTCAGCGCGTTGGTGTCAACGTGTGGAATCGGGCGATGGCGGGAGCTGTGAGCTACCCTTGGTCGTTTTCGATAATAACGGCTGTCCCGTATGCCAATAGTTCGGCGGCGCCTTTCATGATCTCGGATGTCGAAAACCTGACCATAATAATAGCGTTGGCACCCACCGCCTCTGCCTGCGCAATCATGCGGTCGATAGACTGCTCCCTGGACTCGGCGATGAGCTTGGTATATTCGTTTATTTCACCACCAACAATGCCACGAAGAGCCGCTCCGATATCGCGGCCTAAATGTCGTGCTCGTACGGTATTGCCTTTTACC
>DAOUUR010000059.1 GCA_030668045.1 bacterium | reverse complement strand
CGACCACTGATTGTTACCGCCTGAGGGATAAGAACAGGAATAGTTAAGGTTACGGCACTTGGTGTCTTTCCTTCGTAAGCTACCACGGCAGCATTACCACCCACTCTGGTCCCTCCAACAACCACTACTGATGGCGTTACTGTCACGGCAAATGGCTCATCCGGCCAGGTCTCCGGTATCTCGATAGGGCCAATCGTTGCGGCACCATCGCCACCGGTCGACACTGAGGCCACATCGTGGGAGCAGCTGACAGTAGCTGCGGGTAGCGGGTTTCCGGCAGCATCAAGAACGAGAACATTAATGATCCAACCGGGACCTTCCTCGGCTTCTTCTTCATCCGTTTTGGTTAGGGTAATATCTAATCCCGTATGAGCTCCGCCGGTAACGGTAACCGAAGCGGCTCCGGTAGCATCGTCCTTGCCGGCGCTGCAGGTCACTTCGACTCCGGCAATAGTTTTGACGGTCAGGCTATAGGAGCCATCACCACCAGTAGTGGTGGACCCCAGGGCATCGGCCTCCTCAGCACTGGCGGAGACGGTCGCTCCTGATACGACCACGGCCGGCTCGTCTTTTTTCTCTTTGATGAATACGGTGCCACTGATAACAACCGTTAAGGCTTCTTTATATAGCGTGTAATCCTGTCCCAGAATCGCGTTCTCAGTAATGCGACCGTCACGTTCAATTGGTTCGAAATCTTCCTTGGTGACTTTCTCATGGACAGCATAGTTGACTTTGCCTTCCATCAGGACTTCGTATTGGCCGTCGCTTTCTGTATGTTCGGAGTAGGGCTTGCCTCCCACGGTAAATTCCACCAAGGCACCGGAGGAGCGTTTTGTTACATCATTTTCTGACTGATAAACAGTACCTGCAATCAGAACATGTTTTTCGAACTTCTCCATGATGCTTTCAATGGCATCACGGTGAACTTTGGCCAGAACATAGTTGGCCACAAATGTTTCCTCTTCCAGAATACCGTACTTATACGCATTCTGATAAAGCTTGAGCTTTTCGATAATCACCCAACCGGGATCGGACTTATCAACCCATCCTGAAAATCTGGCGTACCTTTCGCGTGCTTTTTGTTCCACCGCCGCTACCAGCGAGTTGGCCCGACTGGCCAACCAGTCAGGATCGAGTGCTTTTGGATTGAGCAGTCTCTCGTGCCATTCGTACACTTTCAACGCATCTCCCGGTGATACGAAATACCCACGCTTGGTACCGGGATCAAACAAGAAGTAGGAATTATTCCCCTGGTATGTTTCACCGCGCATACGCGGGAATATTCCAACCGGGTAGAAGGTCAGGCAGTCCTCGCCCCCTGATGATGCTGCTTCGAAAGCTGCCTGCTGGTCGGTTTTATAGCCCGACTGGCCACAGAGTGATCCTCCACGGGTCTCTTCAATCTTCTTACCCAATTTGTCGAGCCCGTTGGCAAATTCAACGGCCACTTCGCCATAGGCGGCAATCCATTTCCCCAAAATTTGTCCTACCAGCGGAATTTTTTGCATTTTGCCGGCACCATCCTTGAGCAGGGAACCGATCAATCGCAGACCGTAGGTGGGGTTATCTTTAGCATGGGCGGGGTCAAATTTCTTGGAAAATTGCCAGACGTTTTCGACCTCTCCGGCTACCTTGTCAGCCAGGTCCAACTTTTCGGATACACTCTGTAGCTTGGTCTTCAGTCCGTTCTTGTCGAGCGTATTAAACATCTCTCTGAGACTGGCCAGTTTCTCCTTGGCGGCCGCTGTCTGGGTTTTATCTAATTTGAATAACCGACGAGCCAGTTCGATACCCTTCTCAGGATTCTGACTGAACACGGCATCTTCGTATTCCTGATATGTTTTCTTGAAAGCGTCTAATTTCGTTTTGCTCTGCTGCATCGTCTGACGTACAGCGTTCCACTGATCGTCAGTCTCCTGTATTGCTTCTTGGTACTCGGATTCAGCCCGGACTCCGGCCAGCGGAGCCAGCAACATCAAGCCGAGCAACAAAGCTACCGACCACAACCCGGTCGACATTGTATATTTTTTTACTCGTTCCATCACTTTTATCACTCCTCGTTTGCCGTTTACTGGGCCAGATCAAAGAGATACCTGGCGCGTATCCCTATATCCAATTTATTCAAATCCGCAGGGGAAGCCACCTCGGCTCGGGTGCGGTGTACTTTTGAGTATCCTTCGACAAACCACTGCTCGTTCACCGGGTAGTTTACCTGAGTGTTTAGTTCAAGAATATTCGTGGTGCGTTTTGGGTCGGCATTGTAGAGCATCGACCAGACATAACTCACATCGGCCTGCCACGACACTCCGGTTGGGCTGGCCCCAGACATCCCAACCTTAAAACCGGCTCGAGCCGAGTTGCGCGGGTTCAGGAGGACAAAGTCGATATCAACAAAATCGGCGTCAAAAGCATCTGCCCGCTCGGTATCGAAGAACATACGGGTGGCCAGAATCGGACCAATTGTTAACCTTTGCATCCAACTCGCCCCCCGCATGCTCCAGCCAAAGTCCCAGTAGGTATCGAGTGTGTGGGCGGGATGCACGTTACCAAAACGCAAACTGTCATCTTCGTTTGAAGCTTCGGTGTAATACCGCATGGCGAGATTGAAGCTGGAGTACTTGCCGGAACCTAATGGCCGGCTCTTCTTGCGGTACTGGAGTTGAGCAAAATCAAATTGAGTAGTGTCGGAGTAGAGTCGATAGGCAATCTCCCACCGAGCAGGGGAATAACGCTTTCCACGACTATCTGTTTGACGCATCAGTTTGAAATCAGAATAATCTCTTTCTTCTGCCAGGGGGTAGCGGTACATCATCACCTCTGGTCCCCATCTGGTACTACCTTCGGAATTTCTGCTAACTGCGTAGTAATGTAATTTTATCCGATTGTTGTCGGTGGTGGCGCTGTCCTGGTTGGGATGGGTGAACTTCTGATACGAAGCACCCAACTCCGAACCGGATGGAGATAGTATCCAAATCAGGCTGGGGTTCATCTCAGTAAAGTCGAAGAACTTGTTCCCAACTGTTTTTTTGAAGTACCGCAATTGTGCCTTTATCTGTCCTTGGCCAATCGGCATCGTCGCCCTAGTCGTCAGGCTGGTAGTAGTGTACTCCGGCTTGTACCGATCTAAACGCGGCGGATTATCGGGTATTATTGTGGGCGTGTTATCATCCACGTTGCCATATGACCGCTTGACCTGTCTGACATTAACGTCAAAACGTTTTCCCTGGTTCTGGTAGGCCGCCCTGGCGAACATGCCGAAGTCATTAAAGTTGGCAATGTCATTTTCTTTGTCGGAATACTTGTTAAGATCGAAACCAGCCGTAGCCGAGAAGTCAGGTGAGAACTGTTGTATCACCGAAGCGCCGAGGTTGGTCAGTCCAATCTCACGCTGCTCTACGGTGGACTCATGATCTATGTGGGCCAGAACACTGGTTTTGGTGGTAGGCGTGTATTTTCCTTTCAATCCAAACGACAAATCCATGCCCGAGACTTTGATTGCCGGATTAGTGTTCACCCGCTCGTACTTCGAATTGGCAAGTTCTGCCGTAGCCTCACCGGTGAGTACCAAGTTCTTATCAACCCCAACTCCGGCCAGAGGGGCAAGTGTGGCTGTCGGCTGACCGAAATCATCGATTGTTTTCTGATAGTAATGATCCACATATCGGCGATACTTCACCATGTCGGCGCTTATTTTTGCCAGCGCGGGTTTCAACTCGACAACCAGAGGTTCATCATCAGCCAGACTTTTTAAGCCGACACTGACCTGAACCCGTGAGATTTCGGCGTCTCCACAAGCAGCATTGAATGAGACTCGCATGAGTTCAACTCTGCCTAACTTATCTCTCGCCAGATCCATCCTAGTCAGGACTGGATCGCCTTCGCTATCCCGACATTCCGTGTCGATTTGTTTTATGTCTTTCAAGATAGAGAGTGCCAGACCTCGCACCTGATTAGATTGCAGTGCCAGTTTGTTGTAACTCGTTTGGACTTCGTCAATAGAGGCTGCGAGTGCCTGAACAGCAATGGCAGTAATGAAAACTGTGAGAAGTATTACACGCAAAGGGGTCAAAACATCACTCCTGTTCTTTAGTGGATACCTTGCTCAAAACTTGACCGAGATTTCCCATATAGAAGTTTAGAAACCACGATTTATACCATTAATCATTTTTGATTATACAGAAGACTCAATGAATAGTCAAGAATTGCAACGTTTTGCCCCCACCCAGCATAACGGTCACAAGCAACCTATCGCCATCTCAGCTCTCGTGTCGCAACTGGTGATGCGTCGTGAAGAATTTGCGGACGGTTAATTCAACCGCAACCACCGATGTAATCGTCACCGCCGAGAGCAACATATACCCGACGATGATCTGCAACAAGACCGCCTCAAGCGGATCGGCTCCGGCGAGAATCATTCCGGTCATCGCACCCGGCAGGGCAACTATCCCCACCGTCTTCATGAAATTGAGAATCGAGATCATTCCGGCCGTCGCGGCGCTTCGCATATACTTGTGAGCTGCCGCCCGCCAGGTCTTGCCCAGCGAGAGCGACGTTTCTATCGGCAGCCGGTTGCTTCGGATATCGGAGGACAGCCGTTCAATTGTCAGAGCCGAGGCGTTCATCGAGTTGCCGATAATCATTCCTCCCAGCGGAATGATATACCGCGCCTCCAGCGTGATGATGTTACAAACATACATAGTGGCAATCGTTATCACCGATCCGGCCAGCATCGCAGAGAAATTGAGCAGGAATGCGTTTGGCAATTTCTTAACCCGCCCCGCCGCCGTCTGAGCGCCAACGAGTGTCATCACGATCAACACGCCAAGCACAACCGGCGTTGACTGAAGGCCAAAAATGAACTCAAGCGCGTACCCGACCGCTATCAACTGCACGAACGCCCGCACCGAACCGAGCGCCATGTCTTTGGCTACCGGTATTTTCCACCAGCGGCCGATCACTATCGAGATGGCAACCAGCACAAACGCCAGGAAGACTTCGGTGAATCCGGGTGTGGTCATGACAACTTCTTCTCCCGGTAGCGGCGACCCTGTTCGGTTTGTGGATTGTTGACCACATCGGAGGACGATCCGTATTCGACCAGACATCCGTCAACCAGCAACAACGTTTCGCCGCCCATCCTGACCGCCTGCTCCGGGTTGTGCGTAACCATCAGCGTGGTGATACCATCTTCGGATACAATCTTGCAAACTAACTTTTCTATCGTTTCGGTACGCGCCGGATCAAGCGCCGAGGTTGGTTCATCCAGCAGGATGACTTCGGGGTTGGTCGCCAACAATCGAGCTATGGCGACGCGTTGTTTCTCACCTTCCGAGAGGTTGTCAACCGGGTTGTCAAGTATCGACGGTTCAATCTGAATCCGTTCGGCCAATTGATTGACGCGGTCGGCGGTGATATCGGGGCAGGTATGACGGACGTTGTCACGCACCGTGCCTTCAAAAAGATGCGGTACTTGAAAGAGATAGCCGATCTGTCGCCGCAGTTGGCATGGGTCTAGATCTGTAATGTTGGTTCCATGGAAGAGAACGTCGCCACTTGTCGCTTCGTCGAGACGGTTGATCAGTCGAAGCAGCGATGACTTACCCGAACCGGATGGGCCAAGAATATTGTAGATGCGCCCGCGTTCAAATTCAAACGATACTTGATCGACAATTGATCTGTCCTTGCCGTTGCTGTTGATTTGACGGGAAAGATTCTGAAGCGACAGGAGCGATTGAGTTTGTGACATGGCGTCACTTTTCCTCTTCGCCAAAATAGAGATACCGTTCAAGCATCTTCACATAGCCGGACCAGCCGACACCATCCTGACGGTCGCGGATGCGAGTGATCGCGCCCATCTTGCTGTCTATTTCGTCGCAGTAGTAGAGAACGAACGCCTCCGGAATCTGTGGCACGACCGGGGAAGCGTAGGCCAGTTCGCCGTGGTGGGCCAGAATCAGATGACGAAGCTTGATCAGCAATTTTGGTGGGAAATCATCAATGGTACGAGCACGGGTAGTGATCCATTCATCGGCTATTGAGATATGCCCGAGCAGACGGCCTTCGTCGGTATAGTCGATCACCGTGCTGATCGAATACGAACTCACTTTCCCCGCGTCATGAAGAAGCCCTCCAAAAATCAGCAGGTCTTTCTCAAGGAAGTCATAACCGGAGGCCACCCGCATGGCCAACTCGGCGACATTGGCCGAATGTTCCGACAACCCACCAACCGTCGCATGGTGCCATAGTTTTCCGGCGGCCGCCTTGAGGTAAGCATCGAAAAACTCTTCATCATCCCAGAACGATTGCATGAGTGCCTTGATGTAATTGTTCTCGACCTTCTCGGTCAGCGCAATGATCCGGGCCCGCCGTTCCGGTTCCGGTTGCGGGGAGAAGGGGAGGATATCTTCGGCCGTATACTCATCATCTTTCGCCACTCGGATGCGACTAATGGCAAGTTGCAACCGGTTTCGGTATTAACCAAACGTTCCATGCGCCTTGACCACCATCCCCTCGGCCAATTCCTCCAAGCTGAACTGATCAGGCTCCCAGATGACGCCATCGATCCGCCCACTGCAATCGCCCACTTCAAGCGAGACGAATTGCCCTTTGTAATAGTCGCGCACCGTTTTCTTTCGGATCGCGAAATAACCGGTGATCTTGTCACCGTTGACGAACTCGTTGATTTTTTTGTCGGCCATATTCTAAGTATAGTCAGAAACGGTTCGCATCGCCACCCCCGCTTTCAAGAATCACGACTCCCGAGCTGCCTCTTCTTTCTGCCACGCCTGGAAAACCCGGCGCATCTGGTTGATATGTCCCGGGACATGTTTGGAGTAGATCGCCAGCCAGTCTTCCAGTGTCTGAGTGCCGGCTTCGGGGTGCTCCACCGTGTGCGTCCACGCCTGATCGGGCAACGACCGGAGCATCCGGCCATTCAACGCGCGCAGGCACCGGAACAACTCCAGCGCATCCTCGGCATCCTGACTCTGATAGTCAAGCCCGTCCGCCCAGACATCCTGATCGTATGCCATCAACTCCTTGCCGGGTTCGGCCAGGAGCGCCCGCAGTCGGACATAACCGTTGACCTCGGCGTCGGCCAGATGCACAAGAATGTCATGAAGGGACCATTTCTCCGGTGCCGGTTTGTATCGCCACATCACGATCGGGAATTCATCGAGTGCCGCCAGCAGCGCTGCGTAGCCTTCAGCATACGCCTTTATAAGATTGTTGCGTTCCTCAGGATTCATCAGATTCTCCACCTTCCCGTCTTAGCATCAAAATGACCAATCAATCTTGTTCTGTCCAGCGAAAACTTGCTCCGGCACAGCGAGAATATAATGTTGGCAGTCGCGGGTATAACGGATATATTGATGGCAGGTTATGAAGATTCTCAGTCGCTACATTTTGAAGGAGCATATCGCTCCGTTTCTCTTCGCCTTTTTTACGATCACATTCCTGCTGATTATCGACTATGTGCCCAAGATTATCGACCACGTGCTCGACAAAGACCTCGCCTTTTGGGTTGTGCTGGAACTGATTGGGCTGAACCTGGCCTGGATGCTGGCGCTGTCGGTCCCGATGTCGGTCCTGGTGGCAACGTTGATGGCGTTTGGCCGGTTGACTTCCGATTTCGAAGTCACTGCGATGAAATCCTCGGGGGTCAACCTTCTGCGTATCCTAATCCCGGTTCTGGCGGCAGCTTCGGTTATTACGTACTTGATGATTGAGTTCAACGATCGGGTCCTTCCCGACCTGAACAAACAGGCGCGTGTTCTCTGGGGAGATATTTCCGTCATGCGACCGACGCTTATTTTCAAATCGGGTATTTTCATCACCGACATCCCCGGCTATTTGGTATTGATTGATGATGTCGATCACACGACTTCCGAAGTACACGGCGTCCGGATTACCGATACGCGGGAGAAAACTAAGCCGCGTATAATCGTAGCCGAGCATGGTCTGCTGAAAATGACCGACAACGGCCGTAACATGCAGTTCACGCTTTTCAACGGAGAGTTGCATTCGCTTGATACCAGGGAATCGGATAATTACCGCCGGGTCGATTTCAAGCAGCAGGTGATCAATATTTCCGGGACAGGTTCGGAACTGGTACGAACCGATTCAGAATACCGAACCGATCGCGAAATGCCGATTGCCCAGATGGAAGACCAGGTCAGCCGGGCTGAGATCGCGATTGGGCCCTTCCATGACAAGATCAGCAGACAGCTCAACACAAAGTTTTCATACTTGTTTTCCGATACGTTCTCCTACGCCCTCAGTGATAAGCTGACAGATTCAGCGGCCATGGGTTTGCTGCGAAGCGATGCCGACGTTCTGGTGAAGCATGTTGAACGCAACACGAAACAGATTACGGCGCAGCAGCGGATCGTAGCGAAATATTCAATAGAAATATACAAGAAATATGCTATCCCGGCTGCTTCGCTGGCCTTCGTACTGATCGGCGCGCCGCTGGGCGTTATGTCCCGTCGTGGCGGTATGGCAATAGCGATCACAATTTCAATCGTAATGTTCGTCATCTACTGGGCATTCCTCATTGGCGGGGAAGACCTGGCCGACCGTGGCATGGTGCATCCATTCTGGGCTATGTGGAGCGCCAACATTCTGCTTGGATTAATTGGGCTGTATCTGTTGTATGTGGTGGTGACGGAAAAACCGATCTTTGCATGGTTCCGAAAAGTAAGGCGGCATTAACGATGATAAAGAAACTTGACCGCTATCTACTCTCACAGTTTTTCATCGCCCTGTTGGTGGTATCGATTGCGATCGGACTGACCATAATCGTGATTAACGCCGTCGAGGAATTGCGGGACTTTATTGATAACGATGTTCCATTCCTCAGCATCCTGGAATACTACGTCTATTTTGGCGGCTGGGTGATAAAATCGTTCCTGCCCATGTTTGTTCTACTGGCTCTCCTTTTCTCTCTCTCAATGCTGGCCCGGAAAAATGAGATTCTGGCCATGAAAGCATCCGGCCTGTCGCTCTACCGTTTGTCTCTCCCGTTCCTGGCGGTAGCGGTGCTGGTATCGGTTGGCCATTTTTACTACAACGAGTTCATTTTCCCATTGGCTAACAAGAGAAGGGTTGAGATAAAAGAGTTCACAATTGAGAACCGGTCACGCGCCCACACCGCGCGAGTGTCTAACATCTACCGTCAGATCGCACCGGGCTACTTCTATGTTCTCGGTTCGTTCAATGTCGCCCGCAAAGAAGGCACCGACATCAAAGTGTATCGCACCGAAGAGAACCATCTCAGCCGAATCATCACGGCCAACAAACTCATCTACGATGGTTTCTGTTGGTTGGCGGTCGATGGTGTCGAACGCAGCTTTAACACCCGAGTAGGTGAAACATATCACGAGTTTGACACTCTCGTACTGGCT
>DAOUUR010000121.1 GCA_030668045.1 bacterium | reverse complement strand
TCGACGTTCTCTTCCTGCACGCGATACTTCATCTGGATATCGGCAAGAAGGGTTTCCCCGATTTTCAAGAGCGAGTCAGCGTCAAAGTCGAAGAAAAACTCGTGCGAGAGCTTGTAGTTGTAGTTCTCTTTTCCAATCGCAAACGACTTTTCCTCTCCCGGCTTGATCTCAGCGAGGTAGGCTGCGAAGTCGTTCATCGCTTCACGAGCGGCGGTTGAGACTTTCAGGATTTCATCGGCTCGTTCCGGGAACTGTCTCATCAGGTCGCCGGCAACATTCTGGTAAAATTGCATCGCCGATTCCAGCGCTTCGTTGGCGGCTTCGATATATATCGGGGGAGGTTTCTTAAGGTTCTTGCGGGCGGTGAAGAACAGACCCGGCACGCCCTTCATCCGGCTGATAATTGAAACTACTTTTTCCGACAACGGTGCGTGCTGCGAGAGCATCGGAAAATAGAGGCCGTTGATTGCTTCGTTGGCATAAAGTTGCGGTGCTTTCTTGTACCACTTAATCTGTTTGAGATCGAGTAGCGCGATATCGACATTCGATTTCAAGAGACGGTAATTGATAGCATCTTTTTGCGGAAGATTGGCTGACTTAAACTTGTATAACTTGCGTTCAAAGCTGTCCAGTGTCTTGATCATCTGTTTGACGGACTTGGAGGAGTAGTCGGCCAGCCGGTGATCGTAGGAATGAATCCCCTGTTCGGTCGCTTTGACCGGATAAAATTCTTGCAGAGCTTCGATAATCTCCGCGCTGACCTGATCGAGAGTTTGCTTTTTGGCAACCGACTCCCCGGCGGTAAGGAACGCCAGAGCGAACAATAGAATCAAGAATGTCTTAGTTATATACTGCATTGTTTCTCCTCAAAATATAAGTCGGCAAAATAAGGTCATTTCCACACCTAAGCAAGCCAATCTCAGGATTGGCTAAAGACAGAGACCAGCTCGATGTGGCGGGTGTGCGGGAACATATCGATTGGCCGAACTTCCGGTAGCTCGTACCCGATTGCGACCAGTTCTTTGGCATCACGAGCGAAAGTGGCCGGATTGCAGGAAATATAGAGAATCCGGGGAGGTTTCATTTCTTTGATACGGCGGAGTGCTTTGGGATGCAAACCGGCACGGGGGGGATCAATCACTACAGCGTCAAACGGGTCACCTTCCGGCGCCTGGTTCCTGAGGTACTCCACGACATTAGCTTCGATAAAGGTGATGTTTGAGATATCGTTGGCAGCCGCATTCTCCCGCGCCATGACGACCGCATCGGTCACCAGTTCCACGCCGACCACTTCCTTGACCCGTTCGGAAAGCAATATCCCAATCGGGCCGGTGCCGCAGTAAAGGTCGAGCACGCGATCATCGCCATCGAGCGAGAGCATGTCAAAGGCGGTGCGATACAGGGTTTCGGTTTGAGCCGAATTGGTCTGGAAGAACGAATTGGCTTTGATCCTGAAAATCTTGCCGAGAATTTTCTCTTGGATTGAACCGGAGCCGGATAGTACTTTCTCGATCTCGCCGGTTGCGATATTCGATTTCTGACCGTTCTGATTATGTACGATAGTTGTGATACGAGGAGACAGGGCGGTTAGCGCCGCTACCAACTCGTCGCTTTTTTCAAACTCTCCGTAGTTGGTAACAAAATTGACCATCACCTGATCAGTATAAGTCGTTTCCCGAATAACCAGGAAACGGGCATATCCGGTATGTTTGACAACATCGTAAACCGGCAGCGAATGATCGCGCACGAACCGACGCACGGTCGCGACAATTTCATTGGCGAGTTCTGATTGCAGGTAACAGGCCTTGAGGTCGAACACTTCGTCAAACGCTCCCCGTCGGTGCAGCCCGAGCGTGAAGCTATCGTCGGTTGCGGTGTGAAACGAGAATTCCATCTTGTTACGGTAGCGGAATTGGTCCGGTGCGGGGATCGTCTCGTGCACTTTCACATCGGGCAGCCCGGCCAGACGTTCCATACAGTCGCCGACCTGTTTGGTTTTGTAGTGTAGCTGGCGTTCGTAGCTGAGGTCCTGCCACGCACAACCGCCACAGCCACCAAAGTGCCGACAAGTCGGTTTTATGCGATGGGGACCTTTGGTGATAAGGTTAAGGACCCGTGCCTGATCGTGACGTGGTTTGCTGCGTATGATCTCGGCGGTGACTCGTTCGCCCGGCAAACCGGCATCAAGAAAGACGACTTTGCCATCGTTGTGGGCGACAGCCTTGCCATCAAAAGCGAGATCAACAATATCTACTTCAATTTGTTTTCCCATTTTATCTCCGCCGGTGGAACCGGATCATTGGACATCATTGAGGAATTTGAGAACGAAAAACCCGAGGGCGAGGAGGACTACAAATGCGATGGCGAGGAAATTGAAGTACCGATCAATCCATTCCTGGATTCTTGAGCCATATCTCTTGTAGAGCAATCCGATCAGACCGGCGACAACAAAGAATCGGAGTGAACGACCGATAGTCGATGCAACCAGAAAAGGAATCAGCGCCATTTCAAAAAAACCGGCGGCAATGGTGAAGACCTTGTACGGTATCGGCGTGAAGCCAGCGACTCCGACCGCCCACGGTCCGACTTTCATTCCCCAGAGTTCTTTTTCATTGAACCAGAATTGCGCCTGTGACAGCAGTAGCTTTGGCTCACTTCCGGAGAGGGAAGCGGTCAAGCCTAACATTTTCTCCCCTATCAATTCAAAAGCGCTGTAGCCTATCAGGTAGCCCAGCAGACCGCCAACGATTGATCCTACAGTGCAGACCAGGGCAAACTTGAACCATTTGCGGTGGGCGCCCATGCACAATGCTATCAGCAAGGCATCGGGTGGGACCGGGAAAAAGGATGCTTCGGCCAGCGCCAGGCCGAACAATGCGGTCAGACTGTGTGGCGATTCACTCCACTTGAGCACCCAATCATACAGCGCACGTGTCCATCTCAGGGGTGTCTTGATCAGTTTGAGCATAGCAGTATAGTATTTACTCCTGGTTGTCGTTATCGGGTTGAGTCTTCTCAAGCTTCAGTCGGATCAGACGGTTTTCCTGGCGTTCCAGTACGGTGATGCGAAGGTCGGCTATGACGGCATGCTCATCCTGCTCCGGGAGATGGCCCAGGCGATGAATGACCAGCCCGGCCAGCGTCTCTGCTTCGTCTTCCGGCAGACGACTCTTGAGCAGGTCGTTGATGTCGCCCGGCCAGACCGCGCCGTCAGCATAGGCGACTGCATCAGAATGTTTTACCAGCGGTGGTTGTTCTTCGTCGTACTCATCCTGTATCTCACCAACAAGCTCCTCAAGAATATCTTCGAGTGTAATAATTCCGGCAGTGCCACCAAATTCATCAAGCACAATTGCCATATGGTTTTTCTTGCGCTGGAATTCATCAAGTAACTTTGACAACGGCATTGAGTCCGGCACAAACATCGGCTTACGAATCATATCGGAGAGGATTATCAACTCCGGGTTGGTCTGCTGGAGAATCAAGTCCTTGGTGTAAAGGACACCAACGATGCGATCAAGGTTACCTTCAAAAATGGGGAACCGGCTGTACCCTTCTTCGACAATCGTGCGAGTGATCGTCTTGTGGGGTGCGTTCAAATTGATTCCCACCACTTCGGTACGGGGTGTCATGGCGCGACGGACAGTGGAGTCGGCAAAATCAAAAACCGACCTGATCAGTTTTTCTTCGGTGGCATCAAAGACACCTTTTTTCCGGCCATCGAGAATCATCTGGTTGATCTCTTCTTCGGTGATCGGAGATTCTCCCGCCTGTTTTCTAACACCGATCATGCGTACAAACAAATTGGCGCTCCGGCTGAGCAGGCTGGCAAACACGGCTGCAATTTTGATGAAGAGGGTCATCGGACGGGCTACCATACGAGCGTATCGTTCCGGTTGCGAGAGGGCGACATACTTTGGAACCAACTCGCCTATTACGACCGAGACAGCAGTGATACCGGTGGCTACCGCAACGACGGCAATGCCGGTGGCTGTTTCCGAGACAAGGGAGATTGACACACCCGAGAGAAAATCCTGGAGGCGGTTAACCAGAGTGGCACCACCAAAAACTCCCGCAACGGTGCCCATCATTGTAATCCCTACCTGTACGGTGGCAAGAAACCGGTCGGGGTCACGGTGCAGCTTTTCTGCGGCTGCCGCGCCGGTCTTGCCCTCTTCGATATCTTGTTTTAGTTTGCTGCGTCGGCTGGCGATCAGCGAAAACTCCGACAGAGCAAAAAAACCGTTGGCTACGATTAACGCTAAGATTGCCAACAGCTCTATGTACGGGGATGTCACCATCTATGCCCGGTTCTCTCTCGTCGTCGGGTAGAGAATGTCGTTTGGCTCGGGCCTTAAACTAAGGATACTTGGCATAATAGGCTGACTGAGTGTGAAGCTCGTGGAGTTTCGCCACTCGTTTCTCAACGGGAGGATGTGTTGAAAAGAGAGAGGCTAGTCCCTTTCCTGAGAGCGGATTGATAATCATCAGGTGAGCGGTGGCCGGTTGCTGATCAAGATTGAGTCGAACAGGCGCTTTGTGCAGTTTTTCCAGTGCTGAGGCCAACTGGGTGTACTTACCGGTCAACTGGCCGGAACGGGCGTCGGCTTTGTATTCACGTTGTCTTGAGATAGCCATCTGGATTATCATAGCCGCCAGCGGTGCGACGATAGCAGCGACTATCAGGCCAAGTCCCCCTCCACGGTTGTTGTTACGGCTGTACCCTCCAAAAATCGCGCCCCAACGGGCAATGGAGGCCAGGATACCGATAGCACCGGCAAAGGTAGCGGCGATTGTACCGATCAACATGTCACGGTTGAGAATATGCGCGATCTCATGACCGATCACGCCTTCGAGTTCATCTTCATCGAGGATTTCCAGGATGCCCTCAGTCACGGCAATAACGGCATGCTCAGCGTTACGTCCGGTGGCAAATGCGTTGGGAGCTTTGCTGGGAACAATGCAAACTTTCGGCGTTGGCATCATTGCTTTGGCAACAACCTGATTGATAACTCGAAAGAGACGGGGATGATCCAATTCGGTTACTTCACGAGCGCGATAGATTTTCAGGATGATTTTATCTGAGAACCAATAGCTGCCAACATTCATCACTACGGCTAACCCAAAGGCGAGAACCATTCCGCTCTGGCCACCCACCAGATAGCCAACCCACATAAATAGGGCCATCAGGATAACCATCATCAGTGAGATTTTCAGATTATTCATCGTCTATTGTCCTCTCCCGTCAATAAATCGAATTGGACGCAAAAGGTCAACAAGTTCCGTTATCAGACAAATCGTTGGATTAATGAGAAAGGTCCACCAGTTCGACAGCACGGGTTCTCAAGCGATAGATGTATCCATCGATTCAGCGGATGCGCTTGCGTTTGCCACGTCCAAATGTAATTTTTTCGACCGGAGCTTCCTCGACTGGAGCATTATCAGCCGGAGAATCGTCAACGGCAGCATTTTCTACCGGAGATTCAGCTTCTGCAGGCGGTGTCTCGACGGCCTCTTCCTTTTTCTCAGCGGGTGGCTCGTCGGTCTTCTTATCAAGTTTAGCCTTCAGGGCGGCGCCTTTGCGTACCCGTGAACGACCGTACACTACCGGCGGGGCTTCTGGCTCCGGGGCAGTTTCCGGCTCCGGCACCGGTGCCGGAACTTCCGGCTCTGGGATCGGTTCGGGCTTCACTTCTGCTACCGGCGTCTCAGGTTCAGGAAGCAGAATCGGTGGTGGCGTTTTCTCCGATTTTGGCGTCGACTCAACTTGATCTATTGCCGGTGGCGTTTCCTCGATGGATGGCGGTGCGGTCTGCTCTACTCGGGGCACACGTCTTGCAATCTTAACAACAGGCCGACGTGGCTCCGGCTTAGTCGGTTCGGGGGCTGTATCGCTCTGGTCGAGTACATCCAGCTGCGGAGTTGGTTTGGTCTGTTGCCGTCGCGTACTTTCTCTCGGTGGACGGGAGGAGGGGCGACGCTCGGTGGTCCGACTTGAGGATCGTGTTTGAGCGGGCGTCGAGGACGGACTGTCACTGGCTGGTGGGAGGATTGGCAGAGTTCCGGACTCAACTTCCAGACCAGAGGCTGGAAGCTTGGTGTCAATCGCGAATGGCGAAGGGGTTGAGCTCTCTGCGGAGCGGCTCTTTCGTTGCACCGGCGGTTGCGACACCGGTGTCTTTGGTTGCGTGCGGCTGTCGGTTCGTGTTGTTCGCCTTCCTCGGGTAGTTGTACTGGTAGTGCTGGAAGAAGCCGGACTCTTGCGGCCATTGCGATCACGTCGCTCAGCAGGACGGTCCGGTCTGGTGTCGGGACGGTCACTGCGACGTTCGCGATCTCCTCGTCCGGTGCGAGTGGTAGTCGCTCGTTTCGATACCGTACGCGTACGAACTTTGACTGTTTTGAGGTCAAACGACTGGCCAATCACCACCGCGCCGATGGCATCGCCCCAGACATTTAGAGCGGCGCGAAGGCGGTCGATCAGAATTACTTCCGCAGCCATAACTGTTGCAAACACCACTCCAGCGGTCAGGTCGCCCAGGCCAAGAGCGCCAAAGATAGCAACCAGTGCGGCTGTTCCGACCAGCGGCAAGCCGGCGGTACCTATTGAGAGGAGCGCAACACCGAGGACAATTCCGAACCACTGGAAAATCGAAAGTTCGATTGAACCGGAGTGCACCAGATAGCCGGCAGCGATAATCGCAAACATAGCGGTCGCCCCAAAATTCAGGATCGTCCCTATTGCCGGTACAGTGGAGCCAGCTCTTTCATCGATCCCAGCGCGAGATGTTACGGCTTCATATGTAAAGGCCAGGTTCTTAGAAGAGGACGAGGTCGCAAAAGCGGTCAGCATGGCCGGGCCGATTCCCCCGGTAAAACTGCCAAGCGGTTTACGGCCAATAAACACAAGCGTTAACGAAAGGAATATCCCACCGAACAACACTGTGGCCAGGAGGACAGAAAGGAGGAGCGAGCCTGATCCTCCCCCGAGAAACGACAGGCCGTTTAGCCCGACATTGCTACCCACTATCGCTATCAGACCGATTGGGGCCAGACGCAACATGAAGGTGGTCAGTTTTATCAGGACCGAGTTGGACTCT
>DAOUUR010000045.1 GCA_030668045.1 bacterium | reverse complement strand
CCGGTTCCGGGTGGCGGCCTCAGCATCCCGTGCCATAGATAGTAAGTGCGCCTGAAGCCTGAGAAATTAGTAGGCCCTATAATTAACAACAGTTCGGGGTCACTGTCAAGTTCCCGGTGGGCAAAATATCGATCATTAATCATTGCGCCGGGATTGCCGAATCGACGTAACAATATATTATACATCAACTTAACAATTTCAGGGCACCGCCATTTGATGAAATTCTACTATATATACGTGCGAAATCAATGAATTATTCGGAAAATCGGGAAAATCACCGGTCTCATAGACCGGTTGGGTAGGTAATTACTTGATTACCACCAGTTTACCAATTTGAGTGCCGTACTCTGAGACGATTGCCCAATAGTACAGACCGGATACCAGAGCTTGGGTGTTTCGTGTAATCATGCTGAAGCGTTCGGTTGAGGCTGTAGCGTTTCCCGTCGGTTCGTCGTGCTCGATCTTGCGAACGAGGTCGCCATCGATTGAATATATTGAAATAGCGCACCGATTTGGAAGATTGGCAAAATAGATGTTGCGGGCGCGGTCATCAGCCAGTTCGGTATTGCGGTTTTCGTACCCGTCGTCAAAGTCAAAGAAATTACCCGCGATGCCATTGTTGTTAAAGATGGTATACAGTCGACCGTTATTGTAAGTGTGGTCTCTGATATCCGGTTGAGTGTTCATCTGAGCCTGAATGGAGCCGGAGCAAGTCGGTGGTTGTCGTGAAAGGTCGATAGGCGGTACACACACTACCCGCTTTTTAGGGCTTGTTGATAAACCTCATTTACCGTTGTGTCAGGTCTTGATCCCGTCCAAGCGGGATTGTGACATGACACGTAAGTACATGTTAGGCAAGTGCGTCAGGTCACACAAATCCATAGAAATGGATTCGCAAGACCTGCCGCAACCATGCGTTGGGACTTTTTCAACAAACCCCTTACCTCAGTGGAGATTAATTACCAAAGGGTTGGCCACAACAATGTTAGTGTCTAATCTTGATAATGCTGAGGAACAAAAACTTGTTGACACATTCTTGGATGCCGCGTTATTTCCGGCTTTGGTAAGGACCGATGGACGAAAACAATAAGCCGCGGCCTTCTCGACCTAAAAGCAAGCCGAACAGAGATTTGAGGCAGGTGAGTTTGCTTGCGACGGTACCTGCCATGTTGGTAGCGGCGCCGCTGGTTGGGTTTTTTGTCGGCAAGTGGCTCGACACCAAGTTTGACAGTGAGCCAACAGCGATGATTATTGGAGTGATTCTCGGATTTGCTTCGGCAGGTCTGGAAGTGTCGTACTTGGTGAAAAAATCGTCGGCCATCGAGAGAGAGAAAGAAAAAGAGAAAGACGAGAGCAAACTTGGGTCTTGATTTCCTGAATCGTACTTTCCGAACGACGGCTGCGCTGCTGTTGATTTTCGTGCCGGTCGGTCTTTATTATTTAGGTTTCTATCAGACGCTGGCGATTCTTTCCGGCGGCATCTGGGGTATTCTCAACGTCCTGTTCATCACACGGCTGGTTCAGTCGACGATCCGCGCCGAAGGAGCCCAGACTTCAAGAGCGGTCGCCTTTGCACTGATCAAATTCCCGGCGCTGTATGCGGCCGGGTATTTTTTGTTGAAAGTGCCGCAGTTTAATCCGATTCATCTGCTGATTGGTTTTTCCTTGTTATTGGCGGTGATGGTGCTGAAGGTTCTGGGGCGGCTCTATCTTGGCCTTGATAACTCGGTGCATAAAAACGAAAAGCTACAGAAAGTGCATTGATGATTAGTTCGGTTTATCATATTCTCTGTCTCGGGATGATCAAGTTTTCGCCACTCTGGCTGGTCGCTTCGGGCGGCGGCGATGGTGGTCATGGCGGGGGAAGCACACATCTGCCGGACGTCGTTGGCATGTTCCACAGTGAGGCACTGGACTACTGGAAACCGGTCATTTATACATTGTTGATCTCAGTTCTTTTTTCAATCGCTGCATTGCAGGTTTATCGCAAACGGCAGATGATTCCCGGACCGTTCCAAAATGTGATCGAGATGATGGTGGAAGGAATGTATAATTTTCTCCACTCAATTCTGGGCAAAGATGCCAAGCGTTACACGCCTTTCCTGGGGACACTCTTTTTCTACGTTCTGGCGATGAACTTCCTGGGAATCATACCGTTTGGTTTCTCACCGTCGACCAGTATCAATATCACGGCATCGCTGGCAATTCTGGTTTTTCTGTATGCACAGTACACCGGCATTACCCGGCTCGGTTTTGTTGGCTGGCTGGACCATCTGGCCGGGCAACCGCGCGATGTGATCAGCTGGTGTCTTGTACCGTTGATGTTGCCGATGCATATCATCGGTGAAATCGCCAAGCCGTTCAGTCTGGCCTTACGACTTTTTGGTAACATTACCGGTGAAGATATTCTGGTGGCCGCTTTTGTTGGGCTCGGTATCTCGGCGTTGGCATTTGTTGGGTCTCCGGTGGGTCTGCCGTTTAATGTACCGTTTATCCTGTTGGGAATTTTGCTCTCGACTATTCAGGCGTTAGTGTTTACGCTGCTTTCGACAATATATATCCTGATGATGCTGCCGCACGAGGAGCACCATTAGGCTTTGATGAAGAGAAAATAAGTAGAACGGTTTTACAGTAAGGAGTTTTGAGATGGAATATCAGGCAATGTTAGCATGGGCGCTGCCAATGGGTGTTGGCCTGGCAGCTGTTGGTTCCGGCCTCGGGTTGGGACGCGCAGTCGGCTCGGCAATGGAAGCGATTGGTCGCCAGCCGGAAGCATCGGGCAAGATTCAGACAGCCATGATTATCGGTGCCGCTCTGATTGAGGCGCTGACCATTTACGCTCTGGTTGTTTTCTTTATTCTCTCAGGCAAGATCGGTTAAGAGACAGGTCTTGCTGTTGGTGATGTAATCCGACAGCGACATCTGTCCGGGAAAGACCGGAGAAAAAATGGATTTACAGTGGCAATTACTCGTAACGCATGCTGTCGGTTTTCTTATTACCCTCTGGATCCTCAAGCGTTTTGCCTGGGGACCGCTGCTGGCTATTATGGAGGAGCGGCGTAACAAGATTGTTGACGAGTTCAACAAGATCGAAGAGGAAAAAGAGAACGCCGCCAAACTGACCTCTGAGTACGAAGGCAAGCTGAAGGGCATTGAGTCCGAGCGACGGGCCAAAATCGTTGAGGCTGTCAGTGAGGGCAAAAAAGTAGCCGATGAGATCAAAGCGGCCGCCCGCGACGAGGGCAAGGCGATCCAGACCAGGGCCAAGGCCGAGTTGGAACGTGATATTGCCAAAGCTCGTGTACAGCTTAAAGAAGAGATGGTCAGTATCACCATAACAGCAGCCGAGAAAATTATCCGCGAGCGGCTCGATGATGCCAAGCACCGCGAGTTGATCGGAAACTTCATCGACAACGTGGAGAAAGCGTAGAGCAAAGATGTTAGTTCAGGAAGTAGCCGGGAAATACGCCCAGGCTCTGTTTCTCGCCACCAAGGATCGGAATTTGATCGACACTGCCTACGAGCAGTTTAACGATCTGAAGGCGTTCCTGGCTGAGGATAAATCGCTACTGAACTTCCTGGGTGCGCCCCACGTCCTCAATGAGCACAAGCAGACGCTTGTGCGTGATGTCTTCTCAAGTCGATTGGAGCAGCTCTTTGTTGAGTTTCTGATTGTGCTGCTGGAAAAGAAGCGGGTTGCCTATCTCACGCAGATCGTTGACGAGTTTATTGAACTGGTCGAGAACGAAAAAGGGATTGAGCGGGTGCAGGTAACAACGGCCAGACAACTTGAGGAATCACAGAGAAATCAATTGATACAGAAGTTGGCCGCCAAAACCGGCCTTGAGATCGTTATGGAAGAGAAAGTCGATCCGACCATTCTCGGAGGAATGATCGTCGTGATAGAGGATCAGATTATTGATGGTTCGGTGCAGCATGGTTTGAACATGGTGGCCGAACAGCTTGGGAAAGTGCGTGTCAATTGAGGCGATCAATAGAATCGGAAAAGATGATTGTGAATATAGAGCGGGTCAACACCCGCAGGAGTTCTTAGGATGGGATTAAATCCTGAAGAAGTATCCTCAGTTCTGAAAAAAGAGATTGAGAAATACGAGAAGAAGCTTGAGATGGAATCGGTCGGGACTGTTCTCCAGGTCGGAGATGGTATCGCCCGTATCTGGGGTCTGGAAGATGTCCAGATGTCCGAGCTTATCCAGTTCCCCGGTGACATTATAGGGATGGTGCTCAACCTCGAAGAGGACAATGTTGGTGCCGTACTGTTTGGCCCCGACACCGCTATTAACGAAGGTGACACTGTTCGCCGCACAGGCAAAGTTGCTTCTGTGCCGGTTGGTGAGGCGATGGTCGGCCGGGTGGTCAATCCGCTTGGTCAACCTATCGACGGAAAAGGTCCAATCGCGACCGACAAGTACCGTGTTATCGAAGGCCTCGCCGCCAACGTCGTACAACGACAGCCGGTGAAAGAGCCGCTGCAGACCGGACTGAAGGCAATCGATTCAATGATTCCGATTGGTCGTGGCCAGCGCGAATTGATTATTGGTGATCGCCAGACCGGCAAGACGGCACTCGCCCTTGATACGATTATCAACCAGAAAAATACCGATGTCTTCTGCATCTATGTTGCCATCGGACAAAAGGCTTCAACCGTCGCTCAGGTAGTTGACACTCTACGCAAGAATGGTGCGATGGAGTACACGACGGTAGTGGCGGCCACGGCTACCGACCCCGCTCCGCTGCAGTATATCGCCCCGTACGCAGGGTGTGCGATCGGCGAAGAATTCATGCACAACGGCCAGCACGTACTCTGCATCTATGACGATCTGTCAAAACAGGCTCAGGCGTATCGCCAGTTGTCGCTGCTGTTGCGTCGTCCACCGGGACGCGAAGCCTACCCCGGTGACATTTTCTATTGTCACTCACGCCTGTTGGAGAGAGCATCGAAGCTTTCCGATGAACTGGGCGGTGGCTCGTTGACGGCGCTGCCTATTATCGAAACGCAGGCGGGCGATGTTTCGGCCTATATCCCAACCAACGTGATTTCAATTACCGACGGCCAGATTTTCCTGGAGTCGGAACTGTTCTTTGCCGGTATTCGTCCGGCCATTAATGTTGGTATCTCCGTCTCGCGCGTCGGTGGTAACGCCCAGGTAAAGATGATGCGCCAGGTCGCCGGATCACTCAAGCTCGATCTGGCCCAGTATCGCGAACTGGCAGCCTTCACTCAGTTTGGTTCCGATCTTGACGAAGCCACCCAGAAACAGTTGAACCGTGGTCAGAAAATGGTGGAGTTACTCAAGCAGGGGCAGTATGTCCCGATGCCGGTTGCTCGCCAGGTGATAATGGTCTGGGCCGGTACTAAAGGGTTCCTCTACGACATCCCCAACGATGCTATCGCGCGATTCGAGGAAGAGTTCTTTGTCTTCTGTGAAAAAGAGTACCCAGATATTGAGCTAACGCTGGCCAAAGAGAAGATCATCTCCGAGGAGATGGATGCTAAACTGAAGGAAGCAATCGAGAAATTCAAGGCAGGGTTTAAGGCCTGACAACAAACTGAGATGTGATGAAGACCTCAGGGACCAGACATATCATACTTGTACTCGCCGTTGTTGTGGCTGTAAGCCTGTCGTATCAGGCATGCGAGGCGGTCGATTTCGGCGTGAGAGCGGGTCTGAACTGGTCCAACTTCGAGTTGGACGAAATCCGGATCTTGGGCTGGGAATCATTGACCGGATTCAGTCTTGGGGTGATCTCTCGAATCGGCCTCTCTTCACGAGTTATATTTCAATCTGAGCTGCTGTTTACGAAGAAGGGTATGCAAAGCGCGTTGGGCCACGAGACCCATCCGTTCTTTTACTTAGAGACACCGCTTCTGTTGAATTACCGTGTGCCCGTCAGTTGTGAGACAACTCCGTTCTTCACAGTCGGTACGTCTCTGGTATACATGTTGGACGGCGAGTGTCTCCGCAAGTTCATAGATGAGGAATACATCTGGTCTAACACCATTCGGGAAAGCGGGCAGGATCTTGAAGGAGACAGGTGGAGTCTCAATCTTGTTGTTGGAATGGGAGTGGAAGTTCCGCTCGCCAACAAGATGTTGTTATTGGATTGCAGGTACAGTCACGGCTTGGATCAATCCGAAATAGAATGGTGGGGGGCATTTCACGAGACCCAGATTTCGTCGACTAGTGTTTCCTTGGGATATATGTTTTGAGAGATAGAAAACAGACAAACGCAGTAAGGAGTCGATGATGTCAGGATCATCCCACAACCGCATCTGGACCGTTGTTGTAGTCGTGTGCTCCCTCTTGATAACATCTGGGGTCCATGCCTCTTCCTGGACATGGGGTGCAAAAGCCGGACCTACCTGGGGAGGCATTTCAGGTAAGACAGCGCTAGGATGGAGGCCCGCCGCAGGCGTGTCAGGCGGACTCTTCTTGACTACATCGCTACAGGAGAAGAACTTCATGCGCTTTGAGGTCAGCTTCGGCCTAAAGCGAGCTCGCCGCGGTTTCCTCCCGTATTGGAGTAACAGATATTCGACCGGAGAGCATACGCTCGATCTATATTATCTTGATGTGAATGCTGTTCTTTTCGGGCTTAGATTTCCATCAAGTGTTAGCCCGATTCCGTTTGTGGGTGTAGGATCATTCTTTGCCGCCAAATTGGATTCCAGGGAGAAACAAGAACTGCGGCTTATTGATGATTGGAGTGAGATCATCACTCTTCGTGGTGACCCGCTTGAGAAGGATATTGATTACGGATTGTCTATCGTGGGCGGGCTTGAGTTCCCCATGAACAAAGGTGTATTCTTGATGGAAATACGGTATAGTCATGGGTTGGCGGCGATTTTCGATTCATATGGTGAAGCAGTCAGAACTCGATCGATCGCTTGCACGGTTGGTCTTGGGTTTGGAAGATAGCGGAGCTTGACGAGTTTATGGCGACACTTAGAGAAGTAAAAAAAAGAATCAAGACGGTCGAATCGACCCAGCGGATCACCAAGGCAATGGAGATGGTGGCCGCCGCGCAACTCAGGCGCGCCCAGCAACGGGTCGAGCAGGCACGTCCATATGCCGCCAAGCTCGACGAAATGCTTTCGCACCTGGCTTCAGGGTCGACCGGCGAGATCATTCATCCATACTTTGAAGAACGACCGGTTGAGAAAAAGACGCTCGTTATCTCAGCGTCCGACCGCGGTCTCTGCGGATCGTTTAATGCCAATGTCATCCGTACCGCCTTCAAGTGGCTAAGAGAAAATAAGGGTACCGATGTCGAGATCGTCACCATCGGCAAGAAAGCCAACGATATTTTCAAACGGCGCGAGTGGCCGATTGTTGGACACTGGGCCGACTGGGGCGGGATGCTTGATTATGATAAGGCCCGAGAAGTGGTCGCTTTCCTGACCGACCGGTTTATCTCCGGCGAGACCGATCAGATTGATCTGATCTTCACCCGTTTCATCTCGACGGTCAAGTATCGCATTGTTGTCGAAAAATATCTACCGATAGCCCGACCCGAAGTTGAGGACGATAGCGACGTTCACCGCGAATATATTTTCGAGCCGAACCCCGAGATGATCTACTCGGCGTTGATGCCCGGCTATGCCACCACCAAGATGGTAACAGCGCTGGTGGAATCGTTTGCAAGTGAGCACGGCAGCCGGATGATTGCGATGGGCAACGCCACCAACAACGCCGGCGATATGATGAAGAGTCTGACCCTTGATTACAACAAGGCGCGTCAGGGACAGATTACCAAGGAACTGCTGGAGATCGTCTCCGGCGCTGAAGCCCTCAAAGGCTGATTGATTGAAAAAAAGTGTTTTGACACTGGAGATAATATAGATGGCTGATAATATTGGTAAAATTGTTCAGGTGATCGGACCGACGGTCGATTGTAAATTCCGTGCCGATTCCCTTCCCAATATCCTGAACGCTATCAAGATCGAAGACAAAGAACGCGATATCGATCTGACAGTCGAGGTGGCGATGCACATTGGCGACAATATCGTCAGGTGCGTCAGTATGGCCTCCACCGATGGTCTCGTGCGCGGAATGGAAGCGAAGGATACCGGCACGACTATTACGATGCCGGTCGGCGAAAAAACGCTGGGGCGGATTTTTAATCTGGTCGGTGAGGCGATTGATAAGGGAGAAGCTATCCCCGCCGACATCAAGCGGATGCCGATTCATCGCGCAGCCCCAACCTTTGAAGAACAGGCCGTTACTTCCGAGATGTTTGAAACCGGCGTGAAAGTTATCGATCTGCTCGAACCATATTCCAAGGGCGGTAAAGTCGGTTTGTTCGGCGGCGCCGGTGTTGGCAAGACGGTTATCATTCAGGAGTTGATTCATAACATCGCCACCGAGCACGGCGGGTACTCTGTCTTCTGCGGTGTTGGTGAACGAACGCGCGAAGGTAACGATCTGTGGCTTGAGATGACCGAATCGGGCGTCATTAAAAAAACCGCTATGGTCTTTGGTCAGATGAACGAGCCACCGGGTGCACGTCTGCGTGTTGGTCTGGCCGGTCTGACGATTGCTGAGTACTTCCGTGACGAAGACAACCAGGACGTGCTGATCTTTATCGATAACATCTTCCGCTTCGTGCAAGCCGGTTCCGAAGTCTCCGCGCTGCTGGGCCGTATGCCATCGGCGGTCGGATACCAGCCGACACTCGGTACCGAGATGGGCGCGCTTCAGGAACGGATCACCTCGACGAAGGCCGGTTCGATTACATCGGTGCAGGCGATTTATGTGCCCGCCGACGATCTCACCGACCCTGCTCCGGCCACAACTTTTGCGCACCTTGACGCCACGACCGTGTTGTCGCGACAGATTGCCGAGCTGGGTCTCTATCCGGCGGTTGATCCGCTTGACTCTACCTCGCGTATTCTTGATCCGCAGATTGTTGGTGAAAATCATTACCGCGTGGCGAGAGAGGTGCAGGTTATTCTGCAACGGTATAAAGACCTGCAGGACATTATTGCGATTCTCGGTATCGATGAACTCTCCGAGGATGACAAGGTGATTGTCCAGCGGGCGCGCAAGATTCAGCGGTTCCTATCGCAGCCGATGTTTGTGGCCGAAGCGTTTACCGGCAAAGCGGGTGTGTATGTCAAGATCGAAGACACGATCAAAGGATTCGACGCACTGATTTCCGGCGAAGTTGACCATATTCCGGAGCAGTTCTTCTATATGACCGGCGGACTTGACGACGTGATACAGAATTACGAACAGAGCAAGAGTTGATGGCTGCGTTCAAACTGTCCATAGTAACACCGGAGAAGGTTTTCTACGAAGCCGAGGTTGAGTCGTTGACCGTCCCCGGCAGTGAGGGTTACCTCGGCATACTGGCGCATCATGCGCCGCTTATTACGGCGATCAAGCCGGGTAAGATTGAGTTTCGCGATACCGAAGATCAGATACATCAACTGGCGGTGTCGGGCGGGTTTCTGGAAGTATCGGGCAACCTGGCGACGATCTTAGCCGATGCTGCTGAAGATGTCGATGAGATCGACATTGAACGCGCCCGCGCAGCGTATGAACGTGAAAAGAACAGACTGATCTCCGCCGGTAAGGAGGAGACCGACATCGATCTACCGACGGTCCGGGCCGCTATCGAACGCGCCGCCAACCGCATCCGCATCTACGAAGAAACACACTGAGGGGTGGGGGGTGACCCGTCACCGTTTCTGCAGCGTAAACAAGGTTGACATTGACACTCGGGTGTGAGGTAATATTACGTGTAAAAAATGAAACAACTTATACTTATTCTCATGTCGCTGGCTTCCCTTCAGGGGTGTGGCAAGGACTCGTCCTACAATCCTCGCAACGGTGACATTGTATTCCATACATCTCGTTCCTCCCAAAGCCGAGCAATTCAGATCGCGACGCACTCGCAATACAGCCACATGGGCATCGTATATGTCAAGGACGGTAAGTCCCATGTTTTTGAGGCGGTGGAATCTGTCAAATCAACTCCATTGCCCGAATGGATAGCACGGGGCGATGGCGAGCATTTCGTGGCTAAGCGTTTATCAAACGCTTCGGAGATATATACACCCGAGGCGTTGGAGCGAATGTTGGAAGCAGGAAGGAATATGGAGGGAAAAGGTTACGATGTGTATTTTGAGTGGT
>DAOUUR010000136.1 GCA_030668045.1 bacterium | reverse complement strand
CCGGTGTCGAAATCGGTTCAGCGATGCGCGGGCCACCATCCGGGAAATCAAATTTCATTCCCATCGGGTCCAGCATCGTCAGGATATCGGAGAATAGGATCGCTGCGTCGAGTCCGAATCGTGCAATCGGTTGACGGACTACCTCGGTGATCAAGTCAGGCGATTGGCACAGTTCGGTAAATGAAACCTGCTTGCGTACTTCCAGATATTCAGGGAGGTAGCGTCCGGCCTGACGCATGATCCAGATCGGTATCGTGCCATCGTTGCGACCGTAGCAGGCCTTAATGAAAGCGGAATTGTTCAACTCCATTGGTGCGCTTCTTTCCTGATGGCGCCCGCCAGAACATCGGCGGCTTCATCCAATATGGCATCAGTATGGGCCGCAGAGATGAAACAAACCTCGTAACCGGAGGGCGGTATGTAGACACCGTTATCAAGAACGTTCTCGTGCATGCGGTTGTAGTGGGCGATCCCGTCAGACTTGATCGTCGAGGCGGCCCGGGGTAGTTCGCGCTGGAAAACTATCCAGTAGATCGACGCCACACCTGCGATATTGACATCGCATCCGGTCAACTGCGACGTAACGCGGCTAACGAACCGTCGATTTTTTTGCTCAAGTTCAGTATGTATAGAGCCATCGGCGAGTTTCTCAAGTGTCGCCAATCCGGCTGCCATCGCCACCGGATTACCCGACAGCGTTCCGGCCTGATAAACCGGACCAAGTGGCGAAACAATGTTCATGACATCAGCGCGTCCGCCAAAAGCGCCAACCGGCATGCCGCCACCAATAATCTTGCCGTAGGTGAACAGGTCGGGCGTGATACCATAGTAATCAGCCGCACCACCCATACCAACACGGAACCCGGTTATCACTTCGTCAAGAATCAAGAGTGCGCCATACTGTTCGGTAAGGGCGCGGAGCAGACGCATGTAATCATGACGTTGTATCAGAAGGCCGTTGTTGGCCGGGATGCCTTCGATAATAACGGCCGCCAGACGGTTGCCATGCTCGGCAAAGAATTTCTCCAGCGCCTCTTCATCGTCAAGCGGAAGCACAGCCGTATGTTGTGTCATTTCTTTAGGGACACCGGAAGAGGAAGGTTGCCCAAAAGTTGCCAGACCGGAACCGGCGGCGACCAGAAGATGATCGCTGTGGCCGTGGTAGCAACCGTCGAATTTCAGAATCAAGTCACGTCCCTTGAATCCGCGAGCTACCCGAATGGCCGACATCACTGCTTCAGTTCCCGAGGAGACAAACCTGATCGACTCCATCGCATCGATCTCATTGACAATAAAGCTGGCCAGCTTGTATTCGATCTCCGTGCTGGCGCCATAGGTCATGCCACGATCAATCTGGTCCTTCACCGTCGCAACAACATCAGGGTCGGCGTGGCCCAGAATCAGCGGTCCCCACGAACAACAGAAGTCGATATAGCGGTTGCCGTCGACATCGATTAGATAACCGCCTTCTCCTCGCTCTATGAATCGCGGCGTTCCCCCGACCGCCTTAAATGCCCGTACCGGCGAATTGACGCCGCCCGGTATAACCTGTTCGGCCAGCGCTTTGAGTTTTTCTGATTTTTCCGTTTTACTCATGATCCCATCCGTGTTTCAAGATGTCCCTCAAGTGGTAGGTCAAGATCACCGAAGCTCCGGCCCGTGTTATGGCCGTGAGATTCTCTATAACCATCTGCTTTTCTTCAACCAATCCTTCTTTGGCCATCAATTTTACCGCCGAGTATTCCCCCGAAACGTTATAGGCTGCAATCGGCAAGTCCGTGTTTGCCTGAAAGTCGGCGATGATATCAAGGTAGGCCAAGGCCGGTTTCACCATGACAATATCCGCCCCCTCCTGTTCATCAAGCGTCAACTCCCGGAGCGCTTCAGTTCGATTGCGCAAGTCCATCTGGTAGCCTTTGCGGTCGCCTTTTCCCGGAGCGGAGTTAGCCGCCTCGCGGAAAGGACCATAGTACGACGATGCATACTTGGCGGTGTAAGCCATGATCAGGCAGTTTTCGTATCCGTTGCTGTCAAGAACGTGGCAAATCGTACCAATGCGACCATCCATCATATCGGATGGCGCCACGCAGTCACATCCGGCTCTGGCCAAAGTGAGCGCCATAGCGGCGAGAATTTCGACCGACTTATCGTTGTGAAGCTCACCATCAATTGTTACGCCACAATGACCGGTGTCGGTGTACCCACACAGGCAAACATCGGCACTGACGAACAGATCATCGCCATACTGTTTTTTTAACTGCTGAGTGGCGAGAACGACCGGGTTCTCCGCGTCAAGGGCTGAGGTTGCCATCGGGTCTTTCCGATCGGTAACTCCAAAGAGCATGACACGGTTGAGACCGAGTTTCATGTCTTCACCGATAGACTCCACCAGCCGGTCAACCGACTCCCTGAAGATTCCCGGCAACCCGCTTATTTCCTGACGGACGTTATTACCATCGGTTACAAAATATGGTTGGATCATTCCATCGATATTGAGCCGGGTTTCGGCTACCATGTCCCTGATAATTTTGTTTCGGCGCAAACGTCGCGGCCGGATCGGCATATCCATTATACGTACTCCGCTATCATGTTCAGATCGGGTTCTTTCATTACAGTGATGTCGGACCATCCGGCGCGTTTCATCGCAGCTTCGGTCGTACGTCCAATCGCAATCAATTTTACACCGGGTTGACCGTACTGTTGCTGGAACGATTCGACTGCAGATGGCGATGTAAACAGAGCCGAATCCTTTTCGCAAACCTCGTTGACGATTTTTGATTCCAGCGGCACGGGCGTTGTTTCATAACAGACGATTGGAAAGTAGTTGATGGCGTTCTTGCTCATCAGTAGAGATGGGTCGAAAATGACCTTGGCGGCGCGGGCCCACACAACAGTTTCACCTTCTGCAACTTGTGTAGTGACAAGCTGATTGAACAATGCCTCCCCGGTATTTGTCTCGGGAACGAAATTTACACGGAGTGAGTGATCCTCCAAAGCCAGAGCCGTCTTTTTCCCGACGGCAGCGATACGAGTTTTCTCTTGAATGGAGATGTTGAGTTCGTTCAGACGATCAAGGAAAAAGCGAACACCGTTACGACTTGAAAAAACCAGCCAGTCAATTGCTTCTGGGTTAAGGTCGTGTGGCCATTCAAATTGTTTTGCATGCGTTGAGATGAGCGGCCAGGGAATAATTTCGATGCCATCGGATGCCATCGATTTGGCAAGGCTAGAAAGCTCGTTTTCCCCTCTGGTTATTGCAACCCGCACCATCGTTACCTCGCATTAAGTTCATCGAAGGCCCGATCAACAAGCGCAGCTGCGTCGTTGCCCGCCACCTTGATCCGCCTTATATCGACCCATTTGTCATTCTCTCGAATTCCCAGCACAGCCTCAAGAGTGAGGTCCGCGCCATTGACTTCCGAATAGACGCCAAGTGGCAAAGAACAACCCGAGTCAAAACGCGCCAGCAGGCCACGTTCAAGCGCCGCTTCGGTTGCAGCTTCTTCGGAGCCCAATTGTGATACGATCTTCTCGACGGATGGATCGTCATGTCGAATCTGAATACCCAGAATCCCCTGTCCTGGTGCCGGGAGAAACTCTTGCGAATCCAACAGCACTACCTCCAGATCGGCGAGGTCCAACTCAAGACGTATCACACCCGCAGCGGCAATGATGATTGCATCGTATTGCCCTTCGCGAAGTTTTCTTATTCGGGTCGGGACGTTGCCTCGCAAGTCACGGATTTCCAGTGATGGGTGGAGGGTGGCGATCTGGCAGGCTCTGCGATTGGAGCTGGTGCCAATCACGCCGTCGGCTTTGACAGGCAGGGGGCCTTCGGCGATAACTGACTCTTTGCGGATCAACAACATTTCGCGGCGATCCGCCCGATATCCAACCGCGCCAACCTTGAGGCCGTCCGGTTGGGACGTCATCATATCTTTCAGCGAGTGAACAGCGAGATCAATTTCGCGGGTAAGCAGGGCATCTTCCAGTTCCTTGGTGAAGAAACCTTTGCCCTCCATCTTATCAAAAGACAGATGGTCAATGATGTCGCCGGATGTTTTGATGATCTTGATTATGACATCGCAGCCATGATCGTCAGTTAGCAGGTCCTTAATGAAATGAGCCTGATACAGAGCGAGATCAGAGCCACGGGTACCGATAGTCAATTTGGGTTGATTCATACGGCACTTTTTCGCACCGGAATTAGCTCTTCCAATCCGAGCCGGGAGTTACTCTCTACCAGACGGTTGGAAAGAATCCGGACCGGCTGAAAAGCGGAATGGCTGATCAGCTTGGTGACAAGTCGTTGAACAGCTTCACGGTCTTCTTGGGGCAGCGATGTTACATGACGATCAAAGAGATCATCAAGAGCCCGCTCTGCCAGCGCAATCGACTCTTTGAAACTGTCATGGAAGATCGGCTTGAGCGATCCTTCGATTCTATCGGAGAGAAACTTGGTGACAGCGTCGCGGACAATCTGGTTGGCCTTGCTGACCTCAACAAATTTCTGCCTGAGATTCCCCTGGCACATTGCCTTGAGGCGGGGAATGTCTATCAATTTGAAACGTTCATCGGTACTAAAAGTCGCCACGAAATCGCGCGGGATAGCCATATCAATAGCAAGAACCGGCCGGGGGCGGGAGGGCAACCGATCGGCGAAAGCGCAATCAAATACCGGTTCCGAAGCCGACGTTGCCGAGACGATGGCATCCACTTCGGGGGGTGATTGAACAAAATCATCCAGCGCCATCGCTTCGCCATCGAATTGCTCGGCCAGCGCCTGTACGTTCTTAATCGTTCTATTGACAAACAGCAGGCGGGCTTTGGTGCTGTCTTTCAAATGTTTGGCAAGCTTCAAAGTCATCGCACCGGAGCCAACCAGGGCAACAACTGGATTGTCAACACCACCAATCTGCTCCCGGACCTGCGATGCGGCCAACGATGCCATTGATACAGAGCCGAGGCCGATATCGGTATCGCGTTTTACTTTCTTGGCAACGGCCAGCGCTTCCTTGATGAGACTATCGAGAATCGGTCCAACCATACCGTCGGACGCTGCCTCCTGGCAAGCCTGCTTGAACTGACCGGTTATCTGCGTTTCGCCGACAACCAGCGATTCCAGCGATGAAACAGTTCGGAAGAGATGAGTGATAGCTTCTTTGCCGGTGAAATGATAGAAATCATTAGGGAAAAAAGATATCTCCCGGCCATCGTGGAAGAAGAAATCAACCAGCCGATGAAGGATCGGGGGACCGTCGGCTTCCTGCACGCCGGAATAAATGAACTCTACGCGATTGCATGTGGTAACATAGACTAATTCATCTAGCCCAAGTTTGGTTTTTAGGTCGGAGAGGACCTCTTTGCGTTCTTCTCCTCCAATTGTCAACCGCTCAAGTAAAGGCAGGTTCTGTTGCCAGATCGAAGTTCCAATGATTCCAAATTCCACTCTACTCAATTCCTCTCAGAAGTCGCGTCAAAATTATGCTGCGAATATGCCCTAAATGATATTTTGATTGTCATGATTACGTCATATTTTGTGAAAATATTACCAATCTCCAAGCCAAAGATGACTAATTACGATAGAATTACGCTAAATGACTATGGGGGAAAGGGTCTGACTGCAGGTGGAGCCTGTTTTGAAGCAGGCCATGCCTGTTCTAGATGAGGGGGATAATAGTCGCAGGTCAAAACTCCTATAGTTTCGACAAAAAGGCTCGTAGGTCAGTACGGTGTCGAAACCTCGCCCCGGTCGAAGATGCGCCGAGGCGTGCGAGCCGATGGCTCAGGAGTTTCGACCTTGTATCTTCATACCCGAGCGCTCGCTCAAAGCAATGCCACAGCGACAACCGCTAATGAACCAATGAGACGACACGAACACCCAACAACCTCTTGCCAAGAGTCTTGCCGTTGCCCCAGTATGTTGCCGGGTAAAAGCAGTCAATTTGTAACCATATTGCGGTCTCTCGTCAGTTCTGCCACTGCGCAGCCATCACAAGAAGACTATCCCTGTCAATCTGTCTGCCGCCTTTGATGACACTCCAGATATTCAGAGTGTTGCTTATATCTTCCAACGGATCAGCATTCAGCATTACCAGATCGGCACGTTTGCCAACAACTATTGAGCCAATCTCACCATCAGCGCAAAGAATGGATGCTGCAACTGAGGTAGCCGCACAGAGTGCTTCGGTAGGTGTCATCCCAGCTGCGACCATTTCTTCAAGCTCCCAGTGCAAAGCCCAGGGAGCCGACGGGGTGTCGGTACCGGCTCCGATTGTGACACCTGCTTTATGCAACTTAATCATGCCTTCACGAGCGTCTCTGCCCATTCTACCGTACCCTTCTACGTGATTAGGGGAAAACCGCAATCCCCACCAGCGCATAAAGGGTGAAGCAAATGGCGAATCAGCCGACCAATCGAGACAGGCTGGGTTATCAGCAAAACGCACTACGGACGAATATGCCACAATAGTAGGCACAACCCACATGTCGCTTGCTTTAAACAACTGAACCATGTCGTCGTAAAGTACTTTGTCCGTTCGTTTCCAAGATACGCTTAGATGTTCCATACCATCAGTTCCGGCCGCCACAAGGGGCAGGGGAGCTGCAATATGGCCACTCGTCGGCCAACCATAACTGTGTGCCTCTTGGATAAGATTAACAAAATGAGGCATATTTGAAAACATGCGATGCTTGAGGTAAT
>DAOUUR010000206.1 GCA_030668045.1 bacterium | reverse complement strand
CCGCGCGGCGCTGGTGGGATACTATCGAGCATGAAACGACCAATCGTCTTGTTATCGTTCGCCATTTCGCGCTCACCCTGCAGGACATGGATATCAACCTGCGGCTGATTGTCCGCAGCGGTCGAAAATATTTGCGACTTCTTGGCCGGTATCGTCGTGTTACGTTCTATCAGTTTAGTGGTGACACCGCCCAGCGTCTCGATCCCAAGGGAAAGCGGGGTGACATCGAGCAGCAACACGTCTTTGACATCGCCGGTAAGAACACCGCCCTGAATGGCAGCCCCAATGGCCACGACTTCATCCGGATTCACCGAACGATTAGGCTCACGTCCAAAAAACTGCTTGACCAGTTCGACAACTTTCGGCATCCGGGTCATACCACCGACCAGGATAACATCGTCGATCTGATTGATCTTGAGTTTGGCATCCTTAAGCGCCGCCTCAACCGGTTTCATCGAACGTTCCAGCAGATCGTCAACCATCTGTTCGTATTTAGCGCGCGTGAGAGTCAGATTCAGATGCTTTGGCCCCGCAGAATCCGCGGTCACGAACGGCAGATTGATGCTCGTCTGCATCGTCGATGACAGCTCGATCTTGGCCTTCTCCGCAGCCTCTTTCAATCGCTGCATAGCCATCGGATCTTTCGACAGGTCGATACCGTCCGATTTCTTAAACTCATCAGCCAGCCAGTCGATAATCCGCTTGTCGAAATCGTCACCACCAAGATGCGTGTCGCCATTGGTAGCGAGGACCTCAAAAACGCCGTCTGAGAGATCGAGAATCGAGATATCAAATGTTCCGCCGCCAAGATCATAGACAGCGATCTTACCGGCTTCTTTGCGATCAAGACCGTAGGCCAGCGCCGCGGCGGTCGGCTCATTGATAATACGTTTGACCTCAAGCCCGGCAATCTTACCGGCATCCTTGGTAGCTTGACGCTGGCGATCATTAAAATAGGCCGGAACGGTGATAACAGCTTCGGTGATTTTGTGCCCCAGATATTCCTCGGCAGTTTTTTTCATCTTAGCCAGAACCATCGCCGAAATCTGTGCCGGGGCGTGATCTTTGCCATCCAATTCAATCACCGGTTCACCCGATGATCCCTGCTTCACTTTGTAAGGGTAGTTCTTGATCTCCTGCCGGACTTCATCAAACTTCCGTCCGATCAGACGCTTTATCGAAAAGACGGTGTTGAGCGGATTGGTTACCGCCTGTCGCCTGGCAACAGTTCCGGCCAGACGTTCACCGTTCTTATCAACTGCGACCACCGATGGTGTCGTGCGTCCGCCTTCGGAGTTGGGGATGACCGCCGGGTCTTTACCTTCGATCACCGCCACGACGCTGTTGGTCGTACCCAGATCAATTCCAATTATCTTCTTCATACCGTTATCCTACCTTTCTTGCCACCCGTGAAAAGAGCCGATCGTTCCTGACCGGCTCCTCCGATAGCACATGTTTGCGGTCGAGCCATTATTGCTCAGTTAGGAGACCTTAATCTCGATCTCTTTTGGTTTGGCCTCTTCGACCTTCGGCAGTCTGATTTCGAGCATGCCGTTTTTGTAATCAGCGGCGACCTTCTCGTCGACGACATTCTCAGGAAGGGTGAACGAACGGCTGAACGATCCTGAAGCAATCTCGCTTCGGACAAATCCGTTGCCCTCTTCCTGTCGGTCAAACTTGCGCTCGCCCGATACGGTCAGGGTGTGGTCCTTGACCATGACCTTGATATCCTTGCGGTCGATTCCCGGAAGTTCAAAAGTCAGGGCCAAATGTTCCTTCTCATCGGTTACATTAACCCGAGGCGCGAAGCCATGATCTTCTTCTGCCACATTCACCGGGAAATTCTGGAACCCGTCAAACCAATGGTTGAGTAGTCCGCCGATTCTGTTCTGTCTGATAATCAGCTTGTTCATTTTCGTTACCTCCGTAACTTGTTTGTTTGCATCAATCTGTTTCTCTATCTGATCAGAACATAGACAAAAAACGTGCCAAAACGGCTATGATACTTTGTGGCAATGGGTTAGTGGAATGATGGATTGGGGCGACAGACCGCTGCGCGCCATAGTGGCAGGACGTCATGTCATTGTGGCGTGTCGCTTGCGCCTATTTGTCAGGCTGACTGTCAACCTGACATAGGCTTACTTGGAGCGAGAGAGAATCGTGGTGATCTCTTTGTTTACTGGCGTATTTTTGAAAAAGATTTTCTGGGTAGCCGAAAGGTTCTCTTTGAATTCCCGGACCTTACCGACCGCCATATCATCGCCGATCTGTCCAAAGGCTTTTATCACGGCCAGATGCAGGTCTTCTTTGGCGATCTGACCGCCTTGAATTGACGAAAACTCCTCAGAGTCATCAAGCAACAAAGCGAGGAACCTGGTTGCTTCCTCTCCACCGATTTTGCCAAGCGAGTTGATAGCCTTAGTCGCGACACGCGGAGACCTGCGGATAACGTCAATAACCAACGGAACGATCTCCTCAGACCCAATTGCGCCAATAGCAATGGCAGCCGCTTCGGCAATCTCGCGTTCCTGATCTGTGGCCATCATGATCAAGAGATCGCAGGCATCCTCATCGCCGATCTTCTCAAGCGACCTGATAATCTCGCGGCGCACCCGAATGTCGTGATCATTGATTCTCAGGCGCAGGGGAATAATCGCAGCCTCATCCTTAAGCAAACCGAGCACAAAGATAGCGTTTCGGAGAACGTACCACTGGCTGTCGGGGAGTTCATGACGATCAGTCGCCCGAGCAAACATCGAATCATCCATCAAGATACGCGAGCATACTTTAAGCGATGCTTTGCCGAGCTCAGCCAAAATTCTAAGAGCTTGCTGTCTGACCTGTCGCACCGGGTGAGAAATTATGCGCGAGAGGTCCAGAGCAACTTCCTCCGATCCTGCTGCGATCAGGACGTCACGGATGTGCGCGACCTCCTGTCGGCTGGATGTAATCAACTCGTCGATCAGGGTCTTGACTATCTCCGGACGACTGAGTTCAGAGAAGACTTTCTTGACGGCAATCGAATCATATATCGTAACCGTATCTTTGATTCGTCGTCTGATAGCAAGACCAACAGTCAGCCTGGCCATCAACTCATAGTGACGGCCGAGCATCAGTTTTTTCAACAGGCTCCAGATAAACTCGGAATACTCGTATGTCTCGATGCCTTTGGTGATACAGGCGACAATGCGATCCACCGCGTCAATAACAACTGACGAATCACGCTGGACACTGAGCTGGTCGATGCAGGTCAACAGTAGCTTCAGGGCAGTGGTACGATCAGACGCCTCTGTGGAAATGAGACGATCCATCAGCTGATACACTACCTCTATCGCCATCCCGCGTTTACCGGTTTTCAGCAGACGCTGGAAGGCATCCTGGAATTCATCGGTAAGATCGGCATCGTTATTCTGATCAAAGGCCGCAGCGAGAACATCGCTGATCGCATCCGGCTGGCTATGAATCGGAGATGTTGATTTAGGCGCAGAGTCAGCAACATTGGTTGGCGAGGAGATGCGGTCATCCCGCAAATTCTCCAGGATCAGCTGCCGGTCAGGATGATAATCGGCCAGTCGCGCCATACCTGCTATCTGGGCGGACTTATCGGCATCGGTGGAAGAATCGTCAGACACACTTTCCCTGGACGTCTTCTCTACCAGTTCCTCACGAATTGATTGATACGGCAGAGAAGTGATTCTCTCCGGCAGCAGGTAGCGAACAACCTCGGGATCGAAATCGATACCACACTCCTGTAGCTGGTCGTCATCGACTGCATTTATGCGAGCCAGGAACGGCAGACTCTCCCCCATCGCATCCAGTGCCAACCGCCGGACGCTGAAATCGCCATCGACGTCACCCCGGTACTGCTTCGATTTTTCAAAGAGGGCAAAGCCTGTTTTGGTGTTGACCTCGATAGATGCTATCTTCTGTTCGTGGAGATACGTCGATAGTATGTTTTTTTGATCGGAAGTATCAATACGTTTTACCAGCCGGTCGACAAAAACGGTGAACTCGGCCATCGAGAACATCCGATCAAACAGAATTACCCCAACATCCTGAACCTGCATCAACTGAATAATTTCGCCGGTGAAGATTGATTCTTTCATGCGAATCCCCATCACATACAAATTACCCTGCTGGAGATTGAGACTGATGTGGGTTCGGAAGCGACCGATTCCGGTCACAATCAGGAACGGTTTTTCCAGAGCAGTTGCAGCTAGAGGATGGTGTGATCCGTAGATCGCTACTTTCTTGCACGCCATAGCCAACTCGCGTACCAGCGAGTGCGCCATTTCGCTCAGATCGGTCTTCAGTGTTGATTCACTGATCTTCCTCGGGGTGTAATCGGTCGAATTTCCCAAAACAGAATACTCTTCCTTTCTGCGTGGCCACATACACCCGGTTGCCGTCGGAGACCGCCGGGTAGGCAATGGCTTCTTTGACATCCCTGCTGCTGATCTGGCGACCCGTGGCGACATCCAGGGAGTAGATCATACCTCCGAGAGTGCCGAACACTACCTGTTGGCCGGTCACGATTGGCGAGGCTTTGATCACATCGACAGCATCAAATATCCACCGCGTTTTCCCGGTGGCAGCCTCGAGTGCGACCAATTCACCGCCACTGTGCCCGATCAGAAGCGTCTTGTCGTTCACCGCCGGACTGGTCCAGACCGGTCCGGCCACGCTGACTTTCCAGAGGACCTCTCCGTCGTCCGGCTTGAGGCAGTAGATATTGCCGTAGATATCAGCAATATAAACTTTGCCGACAATCGAAGCCGCATTCACGAGCGGTCCGTCCAGTGTCGTTCGGAAGAGTTCCCGGCCATCATCGACCGAGATAGCATACAGCGTTCCATCGTTGGCCGGTTGGAATATCCGACCATTGGCAAAACTCGGCGGTGCTGAAAAACGGCTCTCTGAGTTAAATGTCCACAGCAGATCACCATTATCCACGTCGATCGCAACTATAGTCCCGCCTCCCGAACTGACAATCAGGCGGTTATCTACTATTATCGACCCCGGGACAGCATCCTTTACCGGACGTTGCCAGACAGTCTTGCCGTTATGCAGGTTCTTGCAGTATAAGACGTTACGTGGAGGGGCCAGGGCATAGCATGCCAGGCTGTCGGTCACTGCCACCCCGGTTTGGGGCGTACCCCGCACTTTGATACGTCCTAGATAATTTCCATTCTCCAAGTCAAAATACTTGATCTTATTTCGGCATCCCGGATAAATCAGGCTGCCACCGGCAATAGTCATCGGCGCAGCAAGTTTGTCATCTGACTTCTTCTCCCAGAGAATATCAAATTGCCCCTGAAAATCCCCGCGCTGGATCACTCCGGTAGCCGCAATGTCTCCATGATAGTACGGCCAGGTCGAT